>JBKJPI010000435.1:0-8647 GCA_046595235.1 Burkholderiales bacterium
CCGCTGCTTAAGAAGTCCCCCGGTGGCCGCATCGTCATTCTCGGTGCCGCCGGGCCACGCATGCCTTATCCGAACCAGGTCGTGTCGAACGTTCACAAGGCCGGCCTGATCGCACTCGTGAAGACACTGGGCGTCGAGTTTCAGAAGGATGGCATCCGTGTGAACTCGGTTTCGCCGGGGCGCACGCTGACCTCGCTGTGGGCGAACCGCGCTGAAGCGCTTGCGGCTGAACGCGGCGTGACGCCTGAAGAAGTCATCCACGAGTTCAGCGAAGAAATTCCCATGGGCCGCTTCGGACGACCCGACGAGATCGCTGCAATGGTGGTGTTTCTTGCGTCCCACAAGGCGAGCTACGTGAACTGCCAATCGATACTCGTCGACGGCGGAATCGCTCGCGGGCTCATCTAGGAAATCCTGGCACAGCTACCACGCGGCTTTCAGAACCTCGAGCACGTCCGCAGTCCCGTTGACCGGCCGCGGATTCTGGTGAAGGAACCAGTCGTCCGTTGCGTCCTCGGCCACGATCGGTAGCGTCTCTTCGGTGACGCCAATGTCGCGAAGCCGCGCCGGCACGCCGATGCGGGAAAAAAGTGTCTCTATCGCCGATGTTGCGGACACCAGAGCGGCCTCAGGTGAATCGCACGTCGGGCCTCCCAATGCTTCTGCGATGAGCGATAGCCGGCCGCCCGTCATACGCGCATTGAAGCGCATCGCGTGCGGCAACAGCACGGCGTTCGCGACGCCGTTATCCAGATGGAACCGCGCGCCGACGCAGTGCGCGAGGGCGGACGTCAATCCAGTCGGTGCGTAATCCGTGCCGTGCCCGGCGAGCCACGCACCCAGCATGAGCTGGCCGCGCACTTCGGCGTTATCCGGGTCTTCCACGAACGCACGCAGATTGGCCGTGAGAAGACGCAACGCGTGAAGGAGCGATGCATCGGCAAGCGGGTCGCGGCTGGGCGACTCGATCCCCTGCACCGCCATGCTGAACGCTTGTAACGCTGCACCCAACGCGAGTTGTCGTGGAGCTGTCTGAGCGAGCGCCGGATGAATGAAAAGCGCGCTTGCGCGCGTCTTCGGATCGAATAACGCGAGACGTTGGCCGCGCACGGGTTCGAGGACAGCGCTGCCGGCTTTGGCGTATGCGGTCGTCGCCGTCGTCGGAACCACGAGCTGCGGAAGCTTGGGCCTTTCCAGGCGGGGGCTGAATGGCGGTTTACCGTTCCTGAACTGAGTGCACAGCTCGCCGAGGTCCCGTCCTTCCGCAAGGAGGATGCTCGAAGCGCGTGCGGTCACCACGGCTGAGCCGCCACCCACGGCAATGACGGCGTCGGCCCGAAGCGTGCGCAGCACTTCGACGCCGGCAAGCACTGCAGGCAGGGGGCTGTGCGCCTCGACGCGGTCGAAGACGCCTGCCATGCGCTCGCCCAGCGCTTCGGACACCAGCCGCAGGCCCTGCGCATGATTCGCGAGCGTCTTGCCGCAGAACACCACCGCCCGCCGGCACGCGAGCCGGTCGAGCTCCGCTGCGAGGTGCTGAAGGCTGTCCGCGCCGTAGTAGACGCGAGAGGCCGGGCTGACGTGACGAAAGGGCTTCAACGCGCTTTTCGCGTCAGCCCGCCACCGCGCCGGCGAGCGCATCCGCCAGCGGTCGCACGTCGGACAGGCCGTCGATTTCCAGGATGCGCTGCGCGAGATCGTCCGCCTGCGCATCGGGTACTTCTGCGTAACACAGGTTCGCTTTGAATTTGGCGATCAGCTCGTCGTCGCTCAGCGGATGATCCGGATGTCCGATCGCGTTCGTCTGCCGGACCTCGCGCACGCCGAACGGGCCGAATGCGCGCAGCGTGCAGCCGCCGATGTCGCGCTGGTCCGCTGTCGTATCCGCGGCGCCCGATATCCGGCGGATCACATCGGCTGTTTTCGGCGACGGCGGAATTTCGTCGGCCAGCTGCCGGGGTGTCACCTCGCCATGCGTGAGCGCAATTGCGACCGCCCAGTAAACGCTGAACTGCGCAGCCACCCGTGTCTGCGGCGTGCGGCGCTCGGGGATATCGCGACCGACGACGTCGTGCGCCTGCGGTCCGATCACGAGCTCGACGCGTTGTATCTTGTCGGCATCGCTGCCGAGTTGCGCGCGCAGTTCGAGCGCGGCACTGATCGCCGGGTGAGTCAGGCGGCAGGTGGGATACGGTTTGATGGAAAGACGATCGAACTCCCACTGACTGCCCAGGTCGCGCACTGCACGCGCAGGATCGAAGCGATCGTGCAGGTAGACGCGGGCGAGGCCGTCTTCTCCGGTGAGCGGTTGTTTCACGCCATCGAGCCCGCGGCTTGCCATGAGCGCGGCAGTGATCGCATTGGCTGCGGCGAAACCGGGCTGCACGTGCTTCGTCGGCGCCCCTTCGCGTGTCGACTGGTGATTGCCGCTCGCAAGACAGTAAACGATGCCGAACGCATTGCGAAGAACGTTCTCGCGATGATCGATGACACGCGCCGCAGCCAGCGTTGCGCCGAAGTGTCCGAGGAGCGCCGTATAGATCCAGCCGCCTTCCACCAGATTGAGGCGCGTCGCGACGCCCAGCCGGCAGGTGAGCTCGACTCCGAGCAGAACCGCCTCGCAAAGCTCTTTGCCGCTCACTTCGCCGCGCATCCCCGCGGCAGCGAATGCCGCGGGGATGGCGGCGGAGCCCGCATGGAGCACCGCTTCGTCGTGTGTATCGTCGAACTCGAGCACGTGGCCGAAGTAGCCGTTACACAGCGCAGCCGTGGGTGCCGGAACGCGCGGACCGCCCATGACGCGTGAATCCGGTCGGCCGCCGAAGTCGATCAGCACTTTCAGCCATGGCGGCATGCCCGCAGCCGCGCGGCCCGCAATGCTTGCACCGAAGTAGTCGAGCAACTCACGCCTGACGCTGGCCTGCGTGGATTGCGCCACCGAATCCCAGCGCAAGCGCTGCGAGAGATCGATGAACGCGTCGAGCACGTGCTCCGCCGTCGCGACTGTACTCGGATTCGACCCCATGACCTCTCCAGTCGCTTGAGGATTACTCGCCGCGTATGCCAGCCTGCTTGGCAATGCGGCTCCACTTGCCGATGTCGTTGACGATCAACTTCCCGAACGCGTCTGGCGACTCGACGACGGGCTCGGCAGCTTCCGCCACCAGGCGCTTGGCCATTTCGGGCTCGCGCACGATGTTGCCGATCTCGGTATTGAGTCGCGCCACGATTGCGGGCGGAATTCCTGCGGGGCCGAGAACACCCCACCAGATAGTTCCGTCGTAGCCGGGCACGCCGCCTTCCGCAATGGTGGGGATCTGCGGCAGTAGGGGCGAGCGTTTCGCGGAACCGACGCCAAGCGGTTTCAGTTTTCCCGACCGGATGTGCGGCAGCGTCTGAATCAACGTGCCGAAGTTCACTTCCACCTGCCCGGTCATGACGTCCAGCATGGCCGGGCCGCCGCCTTTGTAGGGGATATGCGCCATCTTTACCCCGGCCAGCGTATTGAAGAGCTCGCCGCCGAAATGATTGAAGCCCCCGATGCCCGAGGATGCATAACGGATCTGTCCCGGCTTTGCTTTCGCGAGCGCGACCAGCTCCTTGATCGAATTGACGGGCAGACTGGGATTGGTCGCGATGACATTCGGGCCCGAAGCAAGCTGGGCTATCGGGATGAGCGACTTGATCGGATCGTATGGCAGCTTGTGGATCGCCGGATTCATCGTGTAGCTCGTAGAGACGATGAGCAGCGTATGACCGTCCGCCGGGGCGCGCGCGGCGAGCTCGGTGCCGATGATGCCGTCGGCACCGGGTCGGTTATCGACGATCGTTTGCTGCCCGAGGCGCTCAGTCATTTTCTGGGCGAGAAAGCGGGCGAGGATGTCGTTACTGCCGCCGGGCGGGAAGGGCACGATCAGGCGGATGGCCTTGACCGGGAATCGGGAGGCATCGGCGGTCTGACCCGCGGCGGTGCTTGCGTAAACGCTGGCACACAAAAAAGCGGCGCCGGCTGTGACAGCGCCTCGACGGGCGCTTCGGGAGACTCTGGGCATCCTCCTCACTCCTTATATGTGACTTCAGGAGGAAGAATTTAAGCAGGTCGATGGTGTGAGGTCAAATGATTTAGATGATTTGACTGAAGCCAGCCCGCGCTGCTAGGATGCGGCTATGCGTTTTCCGAATCTGCCGCGCGCACCCGAGCCCTGTCTGCCGGGTGGAAGGTGCTGAGTACCGCGCACAGTTCGACCCTCGACTTCGGCCGGATTTTGCGGCCGGGCGATGTGGTGACCTGGCCTCAGGGCACGGGCGAGCCCCTCGGGCTCACGCGTCGGCTCGTGCAGCAACGACACGCGCTTCCGGTCATCGAGCTTTTCATCGGGATGACGACGAGCAATACCCTTTCTCCAGCGCACGCGGACCGGTTCCGTTTCCGCGGCCTGAACGGCGCCGGCACCAACCGCAGCCTCACGTCGGCCGACGTCCTCGACATCATCCCGTGTCACGTCTCGGCGGTACCGGGTCTCATACGCTCGCGCGCCATTCCGGTCGATGTTGTCCTGCTGCGCGTGCGCCCTCATTCGCGGTCGGGTTTTTTTACGGTTGGCGTGATGGCCGATTTCACGGCCGCGATGATCGAAGCCGCGCGCTGCGTCATTGCCGAAATCGATGAGCGCCTGCCGGTCACTTCGCAGGACGCCCTTGTCGCGAAGGAGGACATCGATGTTTTCACGGTGTGCGATACGGACGAGGTTCTTTTGCCCGATTCCGACCCTACCGAAACGGATTCGCGCGTAGCTGCACAGGTTGCAGCTTTGATACCGGAGGGCGCGACGATACAGCTTGGCATTGGCAGTCTGCCCGTTGCCGTCTGCCGCGCGCTGAGTGGTCATCGCGATCTCGGCGTTCACAGTGGCGTGATTTCGGACGTGATCGTGGACCTCGTCGAAAAGGGCGTTGTGACGAACGCGCGCAAAGGGCTCGACGCAGGGCATATCGTCACCGGGGGGCTTTTCGGAAGCCGCCGACTGATGAAGTTTGCCGACGGCAACGACGCGATACATATGCGCTCGGCCGATTACACGCACAGTCAGCAGGTAATGGCCGGCGTGCACAAGCTCCATGCGATTAATTCAGCGCTCGAAGTCGATCTGACAGGGCAGGTCAATTCGGAAGTTGCGGGCGGCCGCTATCTCGGCGCGGTCGGCGGCCAGGCCGATTTCGTGCGCGGCGCGCAGGCGTCCCCCGGCGGACGCGCCATTATTGCACTCCCGTCGACTACCCCTGACGGAAAGCACTCTCGCATCGTGGCGTCGCTGGAAGGGCGCCCTGTGACGACGGCCCGCGCGGATGTGGACCTCGTCGTAACGGAATACGGCGTTGCTGAGTTGCGAGGCCGCTCGCTGAGCGAGCGCGGTGCGAGACTTGCTGCGATCGCGCATCCGGATTTCAGAGCCGACCTCCAGGCTCAAACGAATAACCGTTCGAAGGGTGCGACATGCAACCGGATATAGATGGAGGCGCAGCCACTGCGGCTGATTCAGGCATCACTGTGGAGCAGCGCGGCGACGGAATCGTGCAGATCCGCCTCAACCGTCCCGATCGGCTGAATGCGCTGGGCATGGACATGGTTGTTGAGATGGAGCGCGCGATCACCGCTGCGATTGATTCACGCGCACGCGTGCTGCTCGTGCGCGGCACCGGCCGCGCTTTCTGTGCCGGCGCCGACCTCAAGGCTCGCAGAACGATGGATGAGCCGACGCGCCTCCGACACAACCACGCGATCAACGTGGCGGTAGATGCGCTGGCGTCGGCGCCGATGCCGACGATCGCGGTGGTCAATGGCCTCGCGCTAGGCGGCGGCTGCGAGATCGCGCTCGCCTGCGATTTGAGAATCGCGGCGGAGGATAGTCAGATCGGTCTCACCGAGACGCGGGTCGGCGCGATCCCCGGTGCCGGGGGCACTCAACGTCTCCCTCGCCTGATCGGGGTTGCGCGGGCACTCGAGCTTATGCTCATGGGCGAGCCGGTGACGGCAAAGCGCGCGAAGGAGATCGGGCTTGTGAGTGCCACTGTCTCATTGGACAAGCTCGACGAGCACGCACTGCGGATTGCAGCCGTGCTGGCTTCACGGTCGCCGAGCGGCGCACGGACGATCAAGCGGCTGGTTTATGGCGGCATCGAAAAACCGCTGGTCGACGGTCTTTCGCAGGAGCGGGATGCGCTACAGGAAATATTCGCTTCGGCGGATTACGCCGAGGGTCTCGCCGCGTTCGCCGAAAAACGCCGGCCGCAATTCGGTCGTATGGGTTCATCATCATGATCGACACCAACGTGACGGTGCACCGGAGCAAGGCCGAGCAGGTCGCTCAACGGCTTCTCGAGCGGATCATCGCCGCGCGACTCGCCCCCGGCAGCAGTTTCGCGACCGAAGCCGAGCTCCTGTCGCAGTTCAACGTGAGCCGCCCCACGCTTCGCGAAAGCCTGAGAATTCTCGAATCGCAGGGTGTACTTGCATTGAGGCCGGGCCCCGGCGGCGGCATCATCGTACGTAAGCCGAGCGTCGACCTTCTCGCGCACGGCCTTTCCGTCTTTCTGCGTCTGCACGAAGTGCCGTTCATCACCGTTCTCAACGCACGGGAAGTGATCGAGCCCGCGCTTGCCTACCAGGCCGCGATCAACGGAACCGAAGATGATTTCGCCGAGCTGGAGCGCTCGATCGCGCGCATGAAAGCGCTGCCCGCCGATCGCGACCAGGCGGAATTCCTCGAGGAGAACCGCGTCTTCCACAGCGTGATCGCGCGCGCGAGCGGCAACAAGGTGCTGGAGGTCTTCTGGTCGACCATCAGCATCCTCGCCAGCGGGGAACATCACGGTCTTCGCTATTCAGCGGTGAACCAGGCGCATGTCGTGGAGGCGCATGAGCGCATTCTGGCCGCGTGCCGCAAGCGCGATGGCGAGGCCGCTGCGGCGGCGATGGAAGCGCATGTAAGCGGCCTCGAGAATCTCGTGCGCACGCGCTACCAGCACCTGCTCGCGCATCCCACCAGTGTCGTCGCCATGCCGGGGCGTTCGCTCGTATAACTGCCGGCGCATCGAAGGAGCATCAAGTATGGATTTCAAACTGACCGAAGAACAGCGCAGCATCGTGCGTACTGTGCGCGAGCTCACGCAGGACAAGTTCAAGCCCGATGCGATCAAGTACATGGATGGGTCGTTCCCCTGGGATAATCTCCGTGAGCTTGCGAAGATCGGCGTGCTCGGCATGGCAGTGCCCGAAGAATACGGCGGCCTGGGCCTGCCCGTCCTAGACACCGCGCTCGTGCTCGAAGAAATCGCCAAAGGCTGCTACGTCACCGCAATGGCGACGCTCGGCGAAGTCGGCGTTCAGTGCAAGATCCTCGACAACTTCGCCCCGAAGAGCATCAAGGAACGGCTGCTGCCCGGCGTGTGCACGGCGGACGTGATCCTCGCGGTGTGCATGACTGAGCCGCACGCCGGCACCGACGTCGCGAACTACCGTACGAACGCCGATATCAAGGGCGACAAACTCATCCTGAATGGCGTGAAGACGCTCATCAGCCGCGTCGACGAAGCGCAGGCGTTCATCGTGTTCAGCCGCATCAACAAGCAGCCGGGCCGGGAAGGCATCGGCTGCGTCATGATCGAGCGTGACACGCCGGGATTCGAATGCACCGCGCGCTATCACACGATGGGCGGCGAGAACCTTGCGGAGATCCAGTTCAACAACTGCGAGCTGCCGCTGGAGAACCTGATCATCAAGGAGGACGGTTTCAAGAAGCTTCTCAATGCGTTCAACACGCAGCGGTGTCTCAACCCCAGCGTGTCACTCGGCCTGGCGGAAGGTGCGTTCGAGGAGGCGGTCAAATACGCGCGCGATCGCACCGCGTTCGGCCGTCCGATCGGCGAATTCCAGGTGATGCGCCACAAGCTCGCGGAAATGTATCGCGACATCGAAGCGAGCCGCTCGTTGCTGTATCGCGCGTGCGCGACCGCGAACCCGTTCCCGGACCCCTACATGGCCGCAATCGCGAAGATCACCGTGAACGAGATGTCGCTTCGCGTCACCAGCGAAGCGATCCAGGTCCACGGCGGCTACGGCTTCACCGACGAGTTTCCGGTATCGCGTTACTACCGCGGTGCGCGCTACGGCTCGCTCGGCGGCGGCACCACCGAGACGCTGAAGGAGCTCGTCGGCAAGAAAATCATGACGGACTTCCCGATCGATGGTTTTCTGAGCTTCGGCCAAAAGTAAAAAAGAAGCGTCCGAAAGTAAAAATCTACTTTCGGCCGGAAATGCAGTTAGCACCAAAGGCTTGGGGCGGCCCGGCGCCTTTGGTGAAAAAGGGCAACGTAAGCAACAAACATCCCCTCGCCCCGCAATAGCGGGGAGAGGGTTAGGGTGAGGGGCAACAGTGCGTTCTATACTTTTTGTGCCCGGCGACGACGAGCGCAAGATCGCGAAAGCGCTCGAGTCCGCCGCGGATGCGCTGATCCTCGATCTCGAGGATGCCGTGACGCCGCAGCGGAAGGCGGCGGCCCGCGAAGTGTGCGCGGCCGCGCTGCGGAGCGCGAAAACCTCGAAAGCGATGTTCGTCCGCATCAACGGGCTGGATACGCCCGATGCGCT
>JBKJPI010000583.1:0-2947 GCA_046595235.1 Burkholderiales bacterium
GCAGTCGCCGACCGCGGCATAGTTGCCGATCGGCTGGTAATCGCGAGCCGATGCCGCATCCGGCGGCGGCTTTGCTCCCGCTGCACCGTCACCCATTATCGGCACAGGCCGCGTACAGCGTCATCCCGCCATCGACGATCAGCGTGGTAGCGATATGTCCCTGTCGTAAAGGTCGCTATGGATTGACTTCGTTCGAGCAGCCTGACCGCAACAGGCTCGGCGTTCGCGACCGGCACGAAGCTGCCTCCCGCGACCGAGATCAAAACGAGTGACAGTTTTTTCAGCTTCAATCGCGTCTCCTTTTCGCGCCCGTTTCACGGGCAAATGCATTCTCGGGTGCGAGCTCCAGCGTCACGGCCGCGACTGCGTGCGGGGGGAGGTCGACGTCAAAGCGGACCGTGTTGTTCTCGTAGGTAAAGCTGAGCGGCTCCTTCACCAGACGAGAGGCGGCCTCGAGCTGCTCCACCTGCGAGCGGCTCAGATATTCGGGCTCTCCCATCTCCCGCCAGTGCCTGCGCGGGTTCGCGTGGTCCTCGTCGATGCGCTCGATGTAGGCCGCGAGCGGCGCGGAGGCATCCGTGAGATTTAACTGCACGAGTTGAGTCACGATGTCGTGGCGGGGCTGGGCGTGGTTGGTGAGGAGCACCGTGATTGAGCGGCCTTTGCGAACGACCCAGGCATCGACCGTCTCGTGCGTGCCCGCAACCGGGAGCCGCTCGCTGCCGAGCGCATGCAGCAGCTGAAAGGCGCGGTAGACCGGCTTCGGGATGCCGTGGAGATTGAGCAGCCCGAACCCGCCATGGAACGGGATCGAAGGGAAGTAGTTTTCCTCGAAGATGTCTGTAAAGGTCCAGAAGCTGTAGCCGTCCACGAACGGATCGGTCTCCAGCACGATCTTCGCAACGTAGGCCGCGGCGAACGGCTCGTCGTGGTACGCATCGCGCGGATTCGAGGACATGTTCCATTCGGTGAAGTAGACGGGCCGATCGCGCGATTGTTCGCGCACGCGCTTCGCGGAATCACGCATGAGGGCGCGCGGGCTGTTGGCGAGCTGCTCTTCCGTGTCCGCGCACTCGAAGCCAAGTGGATCGGTGGGGTAGATGTGTGTGCTGATGAAATCCACCGGAAGGCGATTCTTTTCGCAGTAGTCGAGCAGCTCGTCCACCCACGCGGTCATGGCCGTCGCCGGGCCGCCGACGCGAAGCGACGCGTCGACGCCCTTGATGGCCTGAGCCGTATAGCGGTAGAGCTTGAAATATTCGTCCTGCGTCCCCGTCCAGAACGCCGGAAGGTTGGGCTCGTTCCAGACTTCGAAGAACCACTGGCTCACTTCAGTGATGCCGTAGCGCTCGACCCAATGGGTGACCAGCTTGCGAATCAATGTGGCCCACGCGTCGTAGTCCGCGGGCGGCGTGACGTTGCCGCGATAGTGAAAGACGGTCTCGGGTCCCGAGGCCAGCATCTCGGGCATGAACCCGAGCTCGACGAACGGACGCATGCCGATCGAGAGCAGGAAGTCCCAGATGCGGTCCGCGTTGAAGAACGAGTAGAGGGGCTTGTCCTGGTGAGAGATCAGCGTGCCCATATCGTCATCGAGCAGGCCGTGAAAGCGGACGTGCTTGAAGCCGAGCTCGTCATGGCAGCGCTTGAGCTGCGCCTGCCAGTCCGCGCGCAAGGCGAGGAGCGCGTGGCCGCTGCCGATCGTGTGCTCCCACGCGTGCTTCAGTGGTGCCGCGGCCGCCGACAGGGAAGACGTAAAGGTTACGCTCATGACTTTCGTTTCCTTGGCACCGTTTGTCACCACTGCACCCAGCGCCGCAACAGCGATTGGATGGTGGGGGTCAGGCGCGTGCGGTTGTAGGCGTCCGCCGCCTTCTTGATCGCTTCGGCCTGGGTTGGGTAGGCGTGGATCACACGGGCAAGGGTCTTGAGGCCGATCCCCGCAACCATCGCCAGGGTGATCTCGTTGATCATCTCGCCCGCATGACGGGCGACGACCGTCGCGCCGAGAATCCTGTCCGTCCCCTCCTTGACGTGTATCTTCACGAAGCCGGTCTCTTCGTCGTCGGCGATCGCGCGATCAACGTCGTGCATCGGAATGGTGAAGGTCTTCACCGGGATGTCCCGCTCGCGCGCCTGCCGCACATAGAGGCCGACATGCGCGATCTCCGGATCGGTATAGGTGCACCACGGAACCGTCAATGCGCTCAGTCGCTGGCGACCCAGGAACAGCGCGTTTTGAACCACGATGCGCGCCGACGCGTCGGCGGTGTGGGTGAACTTGTTCTCCATGCAGGCGTCACCCGCGGCGTAAATTCGCGGGTTGCTGGTCTGCAGGAAATCGTTGACCCGCACGCCCATGACTGCATCGCAGTCCACGCCCGCAGCTTCCAGATTGAGATCCTCGACGTTCGGTAACCGTCCCGTGCCGGTGAGGATGGCATCCACCGCTACCGTAGTTTTGTGGTCATCGCTGACCAGATCGACGAGCTTCTCCCCACCTTCCACGCGCACGCCGACGGCCTCGGTGTTGAGCCGCACCTCAACCCCATCGCGCGCGAATGAATCCGAGAGAAGTTGCGCGGCGTCGCGCTCTTCTCTGGGAAGGAAGAGCGGCCAGCGCTGCGCGATGATGGTCTTCGCTCCGAAACGGCAGAAAGCCTGCGCCAGCTCGCAGCCGAGCGGGCCGCCGCCGATGACCAGCAGGCGGCGCGGCAGCTCGGTCAGGTCGAATACGTTTTCGTTGGTCAGGAAGCCTGCTTCCGCCAGGCCTGGAATCGCGGGCGTGTCCGGCCGCGCGCCCGTCGCGATCATGGCCTTCTTGAAGCGCAGTTTCGCGCCATCCACCGTCAGCGCATCGGTCGCGGTGAAGCGTGCCTGGCCGAAGAACACATCCACGCCGGCCGCGACCAGCCGGCGCACCGAATCGACGCGACTGATCCGGGCC
>JBKJPI010000071.1:0-7811 GCA_046595235.1 Burkholderiales bacterium
CCGCCGAGCGCGCGCGTGAAGCGGCGCGCACGAGCGCAGAAGCCGAAGGACGCGCCGATGAAGTGCCACAACCGGAGCTCGACATTGCCGACCGCGTTCGTCAGCTGAACGCCCGCGTGCAGGCGGCGCGCGTCTCGCGCGAAGACGCGACGCGCCGCGATTCGCAGGCCGTCGACTATGCGCTCGACGGCTCGACCACACCGCAGGGCAAAGCGTGGCCTTCGCTCCAGCTTGGACCCGCCACAACCCCGACAGCGAAGGCGCCGGTGCCCATCGCGCCAAGTGATATGGTCGACTTGAGTGTCCTCTCGAGCGACGCTGACGCCCCGAATGCGGGCTCCAACGAAGTCCGTGAGGGTCCCGCAGCGCCCGCAGCTTCAACACGTGAGAGCTTGCCGGTCGTGGATCTTCCGGGCGTGAAGATGCCGGGTCCGGCTTCGGAACATTTGCCGGGTCCGTTCGAGCGCGCAATGGCGCAGATGGCTGCGCGCGCACAGCCCGCACAGGCAATTACGAGCACGGATCGAAAGGTAGAGCCCGCCGAAGCCCCACGGGTTGAATCACCCCCGCAAATCGCGGCCGTCGAAAAAATCCTTCCGACGATCGACGACGAGGAGCCCCTTAAAGAGCGCGTCAACATCGACCGCGCAGCGCACGACATCATGGCCGAAACCGCTGCAGCGCGCAGGAAGACCGAAGTCGCGCAGTTCGGCCGCGACGCACTGTCGGCGCGGCGGAAGCGGGTGCAGGAAGACGCAGATCGCGCCGCGACACACGCCCGCCGGCGGCGCGGGAGGAAGGCGCTCGCGGGAGCCGGCTTCGCCCTTCTGATCGCTCCCCTTCTCGCCGCAGCGTGGCTGCAGTTCATGCCGCTGAACGGCTATATCCCGGATGCGCAACGCGCGCTCTCTCAGCGTCTGAACCAGCCGGTGTCGATTGCAACACTGCACTACGTGTTGGTGCCGACACCGAGGCTCGTTCTCGAAGGCGTCGGCATCGGAGGATTGCAGGGTGTGCGGGCAGCGCGTATCGCCGCCCACGTGTGGCCGCTCGCGGTGCTTTCCGGCGCGACGCGCTTCGATGTCGTCGAGGCTGAGAACGTCGAGATCGAACCGGATCTGCTCGGCACGATTCCGGCGTGGACCGGCGGGCGCACCGCAGGTGCGATCCAGGCCGATCGCCTGCTGCTGAAGGCGCTCAAACTCAAGCTGGAGGGCGCGGAGCTCGACCCGCTGAATGGCGACATCGCGTTCGCACCGAATGGCACAGTGCGCAGCGCCGTCTTTGAGAATCCGAAGGTCAGGCTCGAGCTCACGCCGCAAGCGGAAGGCGTCCGGGTCGCGCTGAATGCCGTGGGTTGGCGCGTTCCCTACGGACCCCCAGTCGAGTTCGGTCTCCTGAATCTGCGAGGGTTGATCGATCAGCGGCGCGTTGCGGCGGCCGAGTTCACCGGGCGCGTTGCCGGTGGCGATATCGAAGGCGCAGTTACGGCAAGGTGGGGCGGCCCGGTTGCGCTCGAAGGCGAGTTCAAGCTCCAACACGTCGACTTGCAGGAGCTTTCCCGTTCCACGCGTTCGAGTGTCGCGGCACGCGGCGCACTACGCGGGATTGGTCGTTTCTCGATGCAGGCAGGAGACTGGAACGGCCTCAGGGCGAACCCTCGGGTCGAAGTCAATTTCGCGGCGACGCGTGGCGAACTCACGAACATCGATATCGTGAGGGCGATCCAGTCGCCGGCAGTCGGCGCCATGCGCGGCGGCCGAAGCGCGTTCGAAGAGCTGACCGGAACACTTCAGATCGCAAACGGCCACTACACCTACCGCGGACTCGAGCTCAGGTCGGGACCGCTCAACGCCAGCGGAACGGTCGACGTAGGACCGGCCGATCAGCTCTCCGGCCGCATAGCAGCCGAGCTCTCAGGCCGCGGTGTGCGCTCGACTCTGGTGCTTGGCGGAACGGTTCAAGACCCGCAGGTTAAACGCTAGTCTACCTGGCGCTACTGCTGCGCGGCCTGAAGCGCGGCGATTCGCTCTTCCAGCGGCGGGTGCGACATGAAGAGCCGCTTGAAGCCGTGGCCGACAACGCCCGAGATGCCGAACGCTTTCACCTGATCCGGAAGCTGCGGCGGCTGCCCATAATTGAGCTGCAGGCGCTGAAGTGCTGCGATCATCTTGTTGCGGCCCGCGAGCGTAGCGCCGCCGTGATCCGCGCGAAACTCGCGATGCCGGCTGAACCACATCACGATCATGCTCGCGAGCACGCCGAGCACGAGCTGCGCGACGATCGACGTGACGAAAAACGCGGGACCGTGGCCGCGCTCCACCTTGAACACGATACGGTCGACGAGGTAGCCGATGACGCGCGACAGGAACATGACGAACGTATTGACCACACCCTGCACGAGCGCGAGCGTCACCATGTCGCCATTCGCTACGTGACTCACTTCGTGACCCAGCACGGCTTCCGCTTCGTCCTGGCTCATGTTGTTGAGGAGCCCGGTGCTTACCGCGACCAATGCGCTGTTTTTGTTCCAGCCCGTCGCAAATGCGTTGATCTCGGGGGCCTCGTAGATCGCGACCTCAGGCATTCCGATGCCGGCGTTCTGTGCCTGTCGGTGAACAGTATCGACGAGCCAGCGTTCGGTCGGATTGGCCGGCACTTCGATCACGTGAGCCCCCGTGCCGCGCTTCGCAAGCCATTTCGACATGAGCAGCGAAATGAACGAGCCGCCGAAGCCGATGACGGCTGAAAAGACCAGGAGCGACTGGATGTCGAGGCCGGTCCCCTGCTCGTTCAGGATGCGATCGACGCCCAGCAGTCGCAAAGTGACACTCAGCACCAGCAGAATGGCGATATTGGTGGCGATGAAGAGAAAAATACGTTTCATGCGTGGCTTTCCTGAGTGAGGGATTCGAGCGTTAGATGGCGGCGCACGAGGCAGAGTTCAAGTGCACGTTACTTTATACCGCGCCGGCAACGCGCCGGTCGGACATGCCGTGTTCGACAGTGCCTTTGAATTCCAGAATGCGCTCCAGGACGTTGACGCCGTTCTGGTGGGGCGGCAGCACGTCCCAGAGTTCGGTGTTCGGCATGAGCTCGTGCAGCGCCCACGCGGCCGATGTCGAATGAGACGCATCGGCGCCGGGAAGAATGAGCGCAGGAACCGCGACCGTCATGAGCTCAGCGCCGGGAATGCCCGAAGGCATCGGATCAGCGAACATCGCATCGCGGCTCGCTGTAACGATCTCGAGGTAGCTGCCAACGTCCTGCGCGACATAGCGCTGCGCGAACTCGCGGTCTGTTCGAATCGGCGCTGCCCAAGGACCGGCTTCGGGATCGTGCCAGAAGTTGGTTGTCCGTTCAGCGCGCGCCGCCACGGCAGCGAGGCCGTGCTCCCGGACAAACGCGAGATGCCGGTCGAAGAAGCCGCGGCCTTTGAGCATCCAGCGATAGCCGCCGACCGGCCAGTGCAGGAAAAGCCCGGTGCAGCGATGCGGGTGCTGCAAAGCGAACGCGAGCGCGACCGACACACCCATGCAGCCGCCGACGATCCATGCCTGATCGATGCCGAGATGGTCCAGCAGGGCGCGTCCCTGATCGGCGAATGTCTGCCATCGCAGGACTTCGACGCGTCCGCCCGAAGCACCGGCTTCGCGGCGGTCATACGCAATCACAGTGAAATGTCGTGACAGCGCATTGATCGCGTCCATTTCCTGCCACACACCGCTCCCCGTCCAGCGCGCGATCGTAGAATCGAAGCCGCCGGGAGCGAGCATCAGGAGATGTGGACCGGTCCCCTGTACGAGGTAGTTCACGAGCAGTCCATCGACGGGGGCGGTGAGCATGAGGCGGTGCCGAATGAAATGTTCAGGGGCGGATTATAGGATGCAACTCAGGGCCGACCTTCAAAGGGCGCCTCAGCTGCGAAGGCGAGTCGTTCGGCCGCCTGAACAGCGCCGAATTCTCTCGCGTGGGTGTAAGGTTTTCTATTACCATACCTGATACAGGGTGCTAAAAGTCCTCCACAACGCGTTCTAAACAAACGCATTCTGTGCGGGTGACCTTCATGAAAAACAGCCTGATCTTCGATCCCACGCTCTCAGCCGAGGAGCTGCGCGGATTTTCCAGGACGGTAGCCGAGATCGAATGGCTCACCGTCATCCTTGTACTGCTCTATCAGGTGGTTTTCGCCCCCGGCCCCGAAGCCTCCGCCAATCTGGCCCTCGGCACACTCCTCTTTTCCGGCTTCGTCCTGAGCTTCCACTACCTCAATTTCTATCGCCGGGAAACGAACTGGAAGATCGCGATCGAAACGTGGGTGATGATCGCCTTCATCACCTGGGCGCTGCTGCAGACCGGGGGGCTCGCGAGCCCCCTCGTGAATCTTTATCTGCTCGTCATCATCACGACGGCGCTCACGCTCGGGAAAGCGGCGACGCTTCTGCAGATCGCGCTCATCGCGACGTGCTACCTGTGGCTGGGTGACCCCACGCAATCGGACTCGATGGCGTTGTATTTCGCGGCGCTTGCGGCGCAGTTCGCGCCGATGATCCTGGTCGCGTACATCACCACGATGCTCTCGTCCGATATCCGGCGCGCCCTGATTCACATCAAGATGCTCTCGGAGAAAGACGAGCTGACGGGTGTATTGAACATGCGGGCGTTCAACACGATCGCCGAGCGTATCTCGCGCCAGTCGCAGCGCTACAGTCACATCTATACGATCGTCATGCTCGATTCGGACAGCCTCAAGGTCGTGAACGACAAATTCGGGCACGAGGCCGGCAACCGTCTGCTGCAGATGCTCGTCACTTGTGTCCAGGCGCAGCTTCGAGAGACCGATATCCTCGCGCGCTACGGCGGCGACGAGTTCATCGTGATGCTTCCGGAAACCGCCTCTGCCGGCGCCGAAATCGTCGCCAGCCGTATCCGCGAGCGCGTCGAAGCCGCCGTGCTGACCACGCGAGATCGGCCCGTAAGCACCACGGTCAGTGTCGGGCTCGCGAGCTATCCGGAGCACGCGGCAGATCTCGCGGCCGTCATGGAGCGTGCTGATCAAGCGCTCTATGCGAGCAAAAGCGGGGGCAGGAACAAGGTTACGATCGCGCCCGGACGGGCAACGATGGTGGTTGCAGCCGGAGCGGGCTGAAGACCTGATCGGGTTCTGCGAAATCCCCCACCGGCGCCTTAGCGCCGACCCCGCCTGAAGTAATCCTCGTTGTCGTAAAAGCCTTCGGCCTCGTTTGCCGGCCACCAGCCCGGCACGCCGAGGAGCGGCAGCGGTGAGAGCATCTGCGGCGTCGTCATTGCTGCGACCTCTGCCGAGGCGAGCGCATCGATCGATTCCAGCTGTAGCGTGGCGGACGCAGCCATGACCTCGTGCGGCACCGGAATGAGCAGCGCGTGGGCCGTAATCCCGACATACGGCCGCAAGGCCTTCTCGAACATCGCGTGGCCGAAGAGAAAAAACTGCATCTCGACGCGAACACGCTCCCGCTGCGCCCAGAAGAGCGGCTTCCAGTTGAAGGCATGCACGTCGCCCAGCAGATCCATGCTGGAGGACGCAACGATGACGCCGCTCTCGTCGAAAACGGTGAGCGCGTCACGCACGCGTCCTCGCGTGCCGCGGGTTCCCGTCTGCACCGGCGTGCGCGTCAATGCCTCGTGGTGAGCCGCATTCAGTGCTCGCTTCGTGCGAGGGTAGACGAGCCACGTGAGCAGGTTGAAGAAGTCGTGCCAGTCGCGTTCGCGGTACTGCATCTCACCGTGAATATAAATCCGGCTCTCGTAACTTTGGCTGCTCGACGATGGCGGGACGAGGTGCAGTCGAGCGCCGCCACCGGTCGTGAGCTCGCGCGCCGCAAGCAGGTCGTCGAGCGCCTCACGGCCGGGCCACTGCGAATGCGCGCGCAGCTTCGACGCGACGTCGCGCAGCGGCTCGAGCATCTTCGAGCGCTCGATGAACTCCGGATTCCACGCCATGCTATAAAATCGCCGCCTGCCCCCTGTGCCTCACCCTGCTCCCGAAGCGGGGAGGGCAACATAGCCTCCCGCATGCACCCGAACGCGGGTTGTGAACCCGCTATGGGCAGAGAATAAACGACCTCATCCTCTCCTGATTCTTTAAACGCTTCATGACCGAAAAAATAGATTGCGTAGTGGTTGGCGCCGGCGTGGTCGGCCTTGCGATCGCGCGAAAGCTCGCGATGTGCGGGCGCGAAGTCGTCGTGCTCGAAGCGGAAGAGCATTTCGGCACCCACACGAGCTCGCGCAATTCGGAAGTGATGCACGCCGGCATCTACTACCCGACAGGGTCACTGAAGGCGAAGCTCTGCTTCGCCGGACGCAACGCCCTCGTCCGCTATTGCGCCGAGCACGACGTGAACCACCGCCGCATCGGCAAAGTCATCGTGGCGTGTGACGAATCCGAGCTCGCCGGTCTCGAGAAATACCGCAAGCAGGCGGAAATCAACGGCTGCGACGATCTTCGCATGTTGAGCGGCGACGAGCTCGCGCAGATGGAGCCCCAGGTGCGCTGCGTTGCCGGCTTTCTTTCTCCGTCGACCGGCATCATCGACGCACACGGCCTCATGCTCGCGTATTTAGGTGAGGCGGAAGCGCATGGCGCGGCGCTCGCGGTGGCGAGCCCCGTGCTTTCAGGACAAGTCACGGGCGACGGGTTCGTACTGCAGGTGGGCGGCGCCGAGCCGATGGAGCTCGAATGCAAAACGCTCGTCAATTCCGCGGGCTTCCATGCGCAGGCCGTGGCACGAAGCATCGAAGGCCTACCGCAGGAGACGATCCCGCCGACGTACTACGCGATCGGACACTACTACACGCTGTCCGGAAAGGCGCCGTTCAACCGCCTCATCTACCCGGTGGCACGTCAGGACTGGCTCGGCGTGCACGTCACGATCGATCTCGGAGGGCAGGTCAAGTTCGGTCCGGACTTCGCCTGGATCGATCGCATCGATTACCAGTTCGACGACTCGAACGCCCACGAGCAGGCCTTCTATACGGCGATCCGCCGTTACTATCCGGGCCTCAAGGACGGTGCCCTGCAGCCGGGCTACACGGGCATTCGGCCGAAGATCCACGGACCCAAGGAACCGGCCCCCGATTTCATGATCCATGGACCCCGCGATCACGGACTGCCCGGGCTTGTGAATTTGTACGGCATCGAGTCGCCGGGATTGACGTCATCGCTTGCGATCGGAGACTACGTTGCCGGGTTGTTTGAAAACTAGGATTTGACTGCGAGGGGGCCGTTGCGTGCTTTGCGGTGCATCAGCCTTACTCGGCGCTTTTGAGAAACGCTCCGAGCGCTTTCACCCACTCCGGCCGCCCGAAGACGAACCCGTCGTTGTGTCCACCCGAGAGCTCGAGGAACGCCTTCGGCTCACGCGCGGCGTCGAAAAGCTTCTTTCCATGCGCAAACGGAATGATGTCGTCGTCGGGGCTGTGGATCACGAGCACCGGCGCCTTCACCTTAGGCAAACACTCGCGCGTGTTGTATTTGAAGCGGCTGATGAGACGCACCGGCAGGAAGCCGTAGACCTCGGAGCCCAGGTCCGGTACGGAAGTAAAGGTCGATGCGAGTACGAGCGCGCGCGGCGGACGCTGCTGCGCGAGCCAGCACGCCACTGCGCCGCCGAGGGACTCGCCGTAAACGACGATCTCGCCGTCAGCTATTCCGCGCGTCGCCGTGAGCCACTGCCACGCCGCTGTGGCATCCTCATAGGTCCCATGTTCGGACGGCGTCCCCGTGCTCTTGCCGTAGCCGCGATAATCGACGAGCAGCGTGTTGTAAC
>JBKJPI010000200.1:0-2750 GCA_046595235.1 Burkholderiales bacterium
GCGCCGGAGTCCTCATTCTGGGCGGTGAGCACTGGCGTCCTGGATACGTCGAGCACCGGTCGGCGCGGTCGGCACACTGGTTTCGGCACTCGTCGATTTCAACGTGCCTTCAGGCCAGGTCGACAACGTCACCGACGCCGATACCGATGCTGTGTCCGGTATCGCTGTAATCGGCGCCGACACGAGCACCGGCAGCTGGTGGTATTCGACGAACAACGGCTCAGCGTGGAACGCGCTCGGCGCCGTCAGCAGTAACAGTGCACGCCTCCTTGCCGCCGACAGCGGCACGCGGCTCTTTTTCCAGCCGAGTGCGAATTACAGCGGCACGCTGAACGATGCGATCACCTTCCGTGCGTGGGATGAGACCACGGGCACCAACGGCGGCTTGGCCAATACATCGACTAACGGCGGGGCGACGGCGTTCAGTGCTGCGTTCGATGGCGTCAACCTGGTGATCACTGCCATCAATGATGCACCGACACGTACTGCCGGCGCGCCCGCGGCCATCAGCGTCGCCGAGGACAGCGCCAACGCAGTCGCTGTCACACTCGGACTGGGTGCCCTCACCTACGGCCCGGGCGGCGGCGCCGATGAATCCGCGCAGACGCTCACGTACAGAGTCACCGCTTTTCCGGCGCACATCACGCTTTGGCTCGCCGATGGCACTACGCAGGTTGCGGCCAACTCCACGCTCACGCTGGCTCAGCTTCAGGGGCTCAAGTACAAAACGGTTGCTGACGCCAATGGCAGCGGCAACCTCACGTGGACCGTTCAGGACAACGGCGGCACCAGCAATGGCGGCGCCAATATGCTGACCGAGAATCTCGCGGTCACGGTCGCTGCTGTCAACGATGCGCCCGTCCTCGCCGGCACTGAAAACATGGCTGGCATCAATCAGAACGAAATGGCCAGCGCCGGAACGCTGGTCTCCGATCTCCTTGCGGGCCACGTGACTGAAGCGGACAGCGCAGCAGCCTCGGGCATCGCCGTAACAGCGGTCGACAATTCCAATGGCGCGTGGCAGTTCTCGACCAATGCGGGCGGTGCGTGGACGGCCTTCGGCTCGCCGGGCGGGGCGAGCGCGCGGCTGCTCGCGAGTGACGCGAATACATACGTGCGTTTCGTGCCGAACGCGAACTGGATCGGCACGGTCGCCGGCGGTCTGACGTTTCGCGCGTGGGATCAGACGTCGGGCGCGGCGGGCGGCATCGCCGACACCACAATCAACGGCGGCACGACGGCCTTCAGCGCAGCGACTGCGAGCGCGAGCATCACGATCAATGCCTATCCGATACTTTTTTCCGGCAGCTACTCGGAGAACTTCAGCTCGCTGGGACCGGCGGGCACGCAGATGACCGCTGGGTACCGCTCCATGGGAATCTCGGGGAGCGGCACTACATTCGATGCCGCCACGCCGATCGGCGCCGCCGGGATCGCCAGCGCGTATGCAAACAACCAGACGCTGCTCGTGTGGAACCCCGGCGATCCGGCAGTGCACGACGTGTTCCGGCTTGCAAACGGCGGGTCGATCGGTGACGCAACCAACAGAACGCTGCTGAGCGGCGCGCACATCAATGCCGCCACCGTGATCGAGCTGGCGATGCGCAACACCACCGGAAGTCCGCTCGCCACCATCACGTTCGCTTACGACATGAAGGTGCTCGCCGAAGGGGGTGATGCGACGACACCGATATCCGAGGCCGCCGGACTGCCGGGATATTCATTCTTTTACAGTCTGACCGGAGGCTCGACCGCGGCGGAGTGGATCGCCGTTCCGTCTCTGGCGACCACGGCTGTTGCGGTAGGCAGCGTGACCAGCGTATCAGCGACGCTCAATTTCGCAGCGCCGCTCGCCAACGGGGCCACCATGTACTTCCGGTGGGCTGATGACAACAGCTCGGATCTCGATCAGAACTTTGCGATCGATAACGTTACGGTACAACGCGTCAACAACGCGCCGAGGCTTGCCGGTATCGAAGGCGCGGCGCTGGCGTACAGTGAAAATGCCGCGGCCACACCTGTAACCAGCACACTGACAGTCGCCGACGTAGACCACGTCAATGTCACCGGCGCAACCGTGACGATTTCAGCCAACTACGCGACCGGTCAGGATGTGCTGGCGTTCACCAACCAGAACGGAATTACCGGAAGCTTCAATGCCGCGACCGGCGTCCTGTCGCTGAGCGGTTCAGCCACGCTTTCAAATTATCAGGCGGCGCTGCGCGCTGTGACTTACGCCAACCTGAGTGATGCGCCGGACACGCTGACACGCACGGTTTCTTTCGTCGTGAGCGACGGCACTGCGTCGAGCACTGTCGCTACGCGCGATATCAACGTCACTGCGGTGAACGATGCACCCGTCCTCTCGGGCGTCAACGATGTGTCGAGTATCAACCGCAATCCGGTATCCAATCCCGGCACACTGGTTCTCGATCTGCTGGCGGGACACGTGACCGATGCGGACACGGGTGCTGCGTCCGGCATCGCCGTCACCGGTGTAGTGAATACGAACGGTGCGTGGCAATACTCGACCGATGGCGGCACGATCTGGACTGCTTTCGGCGCGCCGGGCACGCCAAGCGCGCGACTGCTCGCGGCAGACACCGGGACCTTTGTTCGGTTCGTGCCGAATGCCGATTGGAATGGCACGGTGACGAACGGGTTGAGCTTCAAGGCCTGGGACCAGTCCAGCGGCGTCGCGGGAAGCACCGCCGATACCGCTGCGAGCGGGGGGACCACCGCATTCAGCG
>JBKJPI010000387.1:0-5618 GCA_046595235.1 Burkholderiales bacterium
GATGCGTGAATTGGGGATCACGAAGACACCCTGAATGCGGCCGCCTCAAGAGGGCTGCGGATCGAGTCCGCGCTGTCAGGTCCGCCACCCGGACGCGGGATTACGAGCAAGTCCGGAACGCGTGAGGACTGCATGGCGGACGCCGGAGTGGCTGGGGCTACGTCAAGCGCGGACATTTTGTGTAAGCTGCGTTGCGCTCCAGGAGGATTGACCGCATGAAATTACTGGGATGGATCTCACTCGTCGCCCTGGTGCTGCTCGCGCTGTTCGCAGTCGCGAACTGGAGCCTGGTCGCGGCGCCGGCCACGTTGAACTTTCTCGTGTTCTCGGTCGAGGGCCCGCTCGGGCTGATCCTGCTCGGCGCGACGCTTCTCCTCGCGGCGCTGTTCGCCGCGTATGCGCTGTCGCTGCGGACCACCGCGCTGGTCGAGACCCGCCGCCACATGAAAGCGCTCGAAACACAGCGTGCGCGCGCCGACGACGCCGAAGCGTCCCGCATCACCGCGCTCGGATCTGTGTTCGAACGCGAGTTCGCCGCACTGCGAACGTCGATCGCGGAATCGCATGCGGACGCGGTGCGCCGCACCCACGCGCTCGAGTCATCACTCGGACAGGCATTCGGCGAAACCGGGAACGCCCTCTTTGCCAACCTCGGCCAGATCGACGACAAACTTGATCGGCTGTCGGCCGGAAAGTAGGAACTTGGGCAAGGCGGCGTTGCCGGCATAGAAACTTGATAGACGCCCTCTCCACCACGAAAAAGCCCGCCAGGAAGCGGGCTTTTTTACGCGCAAAGTTACTCCGCCTTCTCTCCGGGCACGCTCGTATCCCCGCTCTCAGCCGGCGGCTTGTCGCTGGCATGGTGCTGCTGGTGCGGTTTTTTCCCCGGTTGCGGCTTTTCATCCGCGTCCGGGCTTAGCGCTTCGCCGTGGTGTTTCTTCTCCTGCTGAATTTTCTTGTCGTGCGCTACGTTTCTGGGATCGGTCATGTACTGCTCCTTGTGAATGCGCAGACCTCGGTGAGCCCTCAGTGGCACACACGTCGGCGTCGCCTCCACCTGAGCAAGCGCGGGGCCGTCGTGCGCTCCCGGCACCGTAACCACGAACTTACTCGCCGTCGCGGGCTGCCGATAGCTCGGCGAGACAACTCCGCAGGCCGGTCTCCCAGGGCGGCATGGCAACGCCATACCGCGCCTCGAGCTTTTTGACCGAAAGCCTGGAGTTCAGCGGCCGGTTCGCACCCTGCGCATAGTCCGCGGTGGATACCGGCGTAGGTTGGGTGCACTTGAGCCGGAATCCGCGTGCGAGCGCAGCAGTGAGAATTGCGCTCGCAAAACCGTGCCAGCTCGTGGAGCCCGCTGCCGTCAGGTGCAGCGTCGCGCTTTCGAACGTACCAGCCCGTCGGCTCGCGAGATCCTGCTGTAAAGCAAGCGCCGTGGTTGCCGCAACGAGCCCGGCCCACGTAGGCGCGCCAACCTGATTGGCCACCACGGGAAGCTCCGTCTTATCTTTTGCCTGTTGCAGGACTGCGCGCAGAAAGTTGCGGCGCCGCGCGCTGTAAACCCAGCTCGTGCGGAAGATGACATGTTCTGCACCGCTGTTACGCACCGCGATTTCACCGTCGCGAAGTGTGCGCCCGTAGACATTCAGCGGAGCTGTCGGATCATCTTCGTGATACGCACCCTCCTTGCGCCCGTCGAACACGTAGTCGCTGGAATATTGCACGTACAGCGCGTTGTGCCTGCGCGCAGCTGTCGCAAGCGCCGCGGGCGCTTCGGTGTTTACGATCGCAGCAATCACGGCGTCTGCCTCCGCGTTGTCCACAGCGGTATAAGCCGCGGCATTTATGATGACTTCAGGGCTTATCTCGTCGATCGCCCGCGCGATTTCCAGAGGACGGCCAAGATCGAGATCCTGCCGGGAGGGCGTGATCACGGTGCCGAGCGGCGCCAGCAAACGGGCAAGCTCCCATCCAATCTGGCCGGCACCACCAAGCAGCAGTATTCGCGTCATTCCAGAAATTCGGCGTCTTCGAACCCGCCACTGGTTGCGTCTCTTGCTGATACCGTCGGCGTGCCTTGCGCCGGCCAGTCGATGCGCAGCGTTGGATCATTCCAGCGAATGCAGCGTTCATTCGAGGGCGCCCAGTACTGAGTGGTCTTGTACAAAACCTCCGCCACCTCGGCGACAACCAGAAAACCATGCGCGAAGCCCGGCGGGATCCAGCGCTGAAGTTTGTTTTCCGCAGACAGGCTCACGCCGGACCAGCGGCCGAAGGACGATGAAGACCGCCGCAGATCCACGGCGACATCGAACACCTCGCCGACGATGACCCGCACGAGCTTCCCCTGCGATGGCGCGATCTGGTAATGCAGCCCGCGCAGGACGTTTCGTGATGAGCGCGTATGGTTTTCCTGCACGAACGATGCACTCACACCGGTTGCCGCCTCGAATGCGCGCGCGTTGAAACTCTCAAAGAGACTTCCGCGCGCATCACAGACGACTTCCGGCTCGATATTCAGCAGACCCGGCAGGTCCCCTTGCGTGACTAACATCTCGACATCCCCTCCTTCGCCTCATGATAGCCTCATGCACGCACGACGCCGTTAACCCACGCCACCCGACTTGAGAACATATGACGACTCGACTCGAGGGACCGCTCAAACGCGAGGTGGATATCGGTGGGACGCCCTACACCGTGACCATTACGCCTGAGGGATTGAAGCTCGTGCAGAAAGGGCGGCGCAATGCCTATGAGCTCGATTGGACCGCCTTCGTGAGTGGAGATGCCGCTTTTGCGACAGCGCTGAACGCTTCGCTCGCCGCTGCGCCCGAAACGAGAGTCTCGGCCCCGGCACAGACGAAAGCCGGAAAGCCCAGAAGAACTATCAGTTGAGGGTAGTCGGAACCCGCGCTACCGGTGCCAGCCTCTCATTCCGCGTGTGCGCGTCAGCTCACTCGACTTTGATGTTCGCTTCCTTCACCACCCGCGTCCATTTCACGATTTCGGCACGGATGAAGTCGGCAAATCGCGCGGGCGTGATGCCGCCGACGTCGGAGCCTTCCGCTGCGAGGCGTCCGGCGATGTCCGGTCCATTGAGCGCTTTGACGATTTCGGCGTGAAGGCGCGTGATGATGGTCTGCGGCGTTTTCGCGGGCGCCACCACCCCCTGCCAGGACGTCGCTTCGAACCCCGGTAGCCCCGCCTCGGCAAGGGGCGGCGCCGTCGGCCATGACGACACGGGCTTCGCGCTCGTCACGCCGAGAATTCTGATTTTGCCGGATTTTGCGTGACTCAGCGACACGGCGGGCTGTGCAAATGTCATCTGCACGTGTCCCGCAAGCACCTCCGTCATCGATTGCGCAGAACCTTTGTAGGGCACGTGCACCATGTCGAGCTTCGCGGCGACGCGGAAAAGCTCGAGTGCGAGATGGGCGCCGCCGCCGGTGCCCGACGAGGCGTAGTTGAGCTGTCCCGGCTTTGCGCGGGCGAGTGCGACAAACTCCTTCACGCTCTTCGCCTGCACGGACGGATGTACGACGAGGAAGTACGGGCTGAAAGCAGTGACGGTAATCGGCGCGTAATCGCGCAGCGGGTCGTACGGGAGCCTGCGTGATGTCGCCACGTTTGTCGCCAGCGTGCTGATCGTCCCGAAGAAAATCGTGTAGCCGTCGGGCGGTGCATCTTTCGCCATCGTCGCCGCGATCACACCCCCGCCGCCGGCGCGGTTGTCGATGATGAACTGCTGACCGAACGATTCCGAAAGCTTCTGCCCAAGCGCACGGGCCATGAGGTCAGTCGCGCCGCCCGGAACGAATCCGACCAGAGCGCGGATCGGTTTTGTCGGGTAGGACGCGATGCCCCCCTGCGGCTGCGCGGCCACGCCCACCGCAAATAGAAGGGCGGCAACCCCTGCCATCCGCAGCCCGTCGTTCATTGCACGTCCTCGCGTAGCCAAACCGGGCGGCGTTCGCCGCAGATCCTCGTCATGGGGTTGCATCCTACGACGGCGCCTCGTCACTCGATGCGGCAAGTGCGGCCCGTATCTGCTCGAGTGCCGCGGGATCTTCGATGGTCGTGAGATCGCCGGGGTCACGGCCCTCCGCCAGCGCCTGAAGAGACCTTCGCAAAAGCTTTCCTGAGCGCGTTTTTGGCAGGAGTGACACGAAGTGCACGCGGGCCGGACGTCCGATCGGCCCAAGTTTCCGGTCGACCATGTCCATGACTTCGCGCTCGTGGAGCCGGCGATCAGCGGCGGTTGCGATCCTGGAAACATCTTTTACGACCGCGAACGCGAGGGGCATCTGCCCTTTCACTGAATCGGCGACGCCGACCACCGCGACTTCCGCGATATTTGCGTGCGCCTGAACGGCCTCCTCGATCTCGCGCGTACCCAGCCGGTGACCCGCGACATTGATGACGTCGTCGGTGCGGCCGAGGATGTAGTGATAGCCATCCGCATCGCGTATACCCCAATCGAACGTCGAGTAAAGCAGCCGTTCGCCGAAACCGCTGAAGTACGTCTTCACGAAACGATCGTCGTCACCCCACACCGTGCTCATGCAGCCCGGTGGAAGCGGTGGCACGATCGCGACCACACCCTTTTCATTTGGCGCAGCATCTGTGGCGTCGGACTCGCGCAGAAGTCTCAGGTCGTAGCCATAAACCGGAAAGCTCGGGCTGCCGTATTTGACGGGAGTATTTTCCACACCGAGCACGGCGCTCAGAATCGGCCAGCCGCTCTCGGTTTGCCAATAATGGTCGATCACCGGCTTATCGATGGCTTCCGCGATCCAGCGATGCGTCGGCCCGTCGAGCGGCTCGCCCGCAAGAAAAAGCTGCCGCAGCGAGGAGAGATCATGCTTTTTCAGGTACGCGGGGTCCTGCTTTTTCAGCACCCGCGCGGCTGTCGGCGACGAGAACATCACGTTCACGCGATTCTCTTCGACGATCTTCCACCAGATGGCGGCATCCGGCCTGATCGGCAGCCCCTCGTACATGATGCTCGTCATGCCGCGAATGAGCGGTCCATAGACGATATACGAGTGGCCCACGACCCATCCGATGTCCGAGGTCGTGAACATTGTTTCCCCAGGCTCGCCGCAGTAGATGCGCTTCATCGAGCTCGCAAGTGCGACTGCATAGCCGCCGGTGTCGCGCTGCACACCCTTCGGCCGCCCCGTCGTGCCGGACGTGTACAGGATGTAGGAAGGTTCGCTCGACTCTAGCCATTCCACGTCCACGCTTGCGTTGAAGTGGTGCGCACGCTGCTCGGCGTAATCGAGATCACGCCCTGGTACCACGCTCATGTCGTCTGCAATGCCGCGGTTGACGATGACGACCTTCTGCGGCGGATGCTTCGCGAGCGCGATCGCCTCATCGACGAGCGGCTTGTACAGAATTGCGCGGCCTCCTCGCATGCCCGCGTCCGACGTAAAAAGAACTTTCGGCGTCGCGTCGTCGATTCGGCTCGCAAGGCTGGCTGCAGCGAAACCGCCGAAGACCACCGAATGCACGGCACCGATACGCACGCACGCGAACATCGCGAAAACGGCCTCGGGGATCATCGGCATGTAGATAAGAACGCGATCGCCCTTGCCCACACCCTGCGCCTTCAG
>JBKJPI010000434.1:0-9709 GCA_046595235.1 Burkholderiales bacterium
TCGCTCGCATTCACGTCCGGCGGCAGCATCCTGATGCCGTTCTGAACGGTGTCCTCGAAAAGCTGCTGCACCTTGTCGGTATCCGCCATGACGGCGGACATGTTCGCCGCCATGAACGCTGCGGGGTGGTGCGCTTTCATGAACGCGGTCTGATAAGCGACGACTGCGTACGCGGCCGCGTGCGACTTGTTGAATCCGTAGCCGGCGAACTTTTCCATCAAGTCGAACAGCTCGTCGGCTTTCGCCTGGGTCAGTCCGTTCTTCGCCGCGCCGTCGCGGAAGATCTGGCGGTGCTCGGCCATTTCCTCGGGCTTCTTCTTGCCCATCGCGCGCCGCAGCAGGTCGGCGCCGCCGAGGCTGTAGCCGCCGATGATCTGCGCCATCTGCATCACCTGCTCCTGATACACCATGATGCCGTAGGTCTCGGAGAGGATCGGCTCGACGCGCGGGTCGGGATAAATCACGCGCTCGCGGCCGTGCTTGCGCTCGCAGAACGACGGGATGAGGTCCATCGGGCCCGGACGGTAGAGGGCTACGAGGGCGATGATGTCCCCCAGTCGATCGGGCCGCGCGCGCTTCAGCATGTCACGCATGCCGCGCGATTCGAACTGGAATACAGCGGTTGTGTTGGCGCTCCAGAAGATCTTGTATGCGGCAGGATCTTCCAGGGGCAGCTCTTCGAGCTTCAACGTAGAGGTGGGGTCGAGCTGCTTGATGAAGCGTAGCGTCCAGTCGAGGATCGTGAGCGTAGTGAGGCCGAGAAAGTCGAACTTCACCAGCCCGACGGCTTCGACGTCGTCCTTGTCATATTGACTGACAGCAGCTTCGCTGCCGTCGGCAATATATAAAGGACAGAAATCCGTGAGCTTGCCCGGCGCGATCAGCACGCCGCCCGCATGCATTCCGACGTTGCGGGTCAGGCCTTCGAGCTTTTCGGCGAGCGCCAGAAGCTCGGCGACTTCCTCCTCGTTCTTCTCCCGCTCCTTCAACTGCGGCTCCATCTCGCGCGCGTCGGCGAGAGAAATGTGTTTGCCCGGCGTGAACGGAATGAGCTTCGCAAGCTGATCGCAGAAGTTGTAACCAAGGTCGAGCACACGGCCGACATCGCGTACCACGGCCTTCGCAGCCATCGTCCCGAACGTTACGATCTGCGAGACACTTTCATCACCGTACTTCGCTTTCACGTAGTCGATAACGCGATCGCGGCCGTCCTGGCAGAAGTCGATGTCGAAGTCGGGCATCGACACACGCTCGGGGTTGAGGAAGCGCTCGAAGAGAAGGTTGTAGCGCAGCGGGTCGAGGTCGGTGATGCCAAGGCTATACGCGACGAGAGACCCGGCACCCGAGCCGCGGCCGGGACCCACGGGCACGCCGTTGGTCTTCGCCCAGTTGATGAAGTCCGCGACGATGAGGAAGTAGCCGGGGAAACCCATCTGAACGATCGTCGACGATTCGAAGTCGAGCCGCGTGACATAGCGCGTGCGCTCATGCGCGCGCACGCTTCGGTCTGGGAAGAGCGTTTCGAGCCTTCCGTCGAGGCCTTCGAGAGCGCGTGCGCGGAGGTAGTCATCGAGACCTACGCCTTTCGGCGTCGGAAACACCGGCAGCTGGCTTTTACCGAGTGTCAGCTTGAGGTTGCAGCGCTTCGCGATCTCAACACTGTTGGCGAGCGCTTCCGGAATATCCGAAAAGAGCGCAGTCATCTCCGCCTGTGTCTTGAAGTACTGATCGCGCTGGAAAGTCTTGGGACGCCGTCGGTCCGAAAGGATGTAGCCCTCAGAAATGCATACCCGCGCCTCGTGCGCGCGAAAGTCATCGGGCTTCACGAACTGGATTGCGTGAGTGGCGACGGGCGGCAGCGAGAGCTCCGATGCAAGATGCACGGCGCCCTGAATGTAAATCTCGAGCGGCACCGTTGCGCCACCACTGGTGACAGCGCCGGCACCGAGCCGTTGCAGCTCGATATAAAAGCGGCCAGGAAAAAGTGCGGCCCACGCGCTCGCGAGGGCGCGCGCTGACGCCGCGTTCCCGATGAGGAGCGCCTGCCCGACATCGCCCATGTGGGCGCCCGAAAGCGCGATCAGACCTTCCGTGCCGATCTCCGTGAGCCATGCCTTTCTGAGCTCCGCGCGGCCGCGGTACCGGTTGCTCCTGAACGCGCGAGTGATGAGATCGCACAGCTTCAGGTAACCGGCGTGGCTCTGGCACAGAAGCAGGAGGCGGTAGGGTTTGTCGCGATCGGCTTCGTTGGTGATCCACACGTCGCACCCGGCGATGGGCTTCACGCCGCGCGCGCGCGCAGTGGTGTAGAACTTGACGAGACCGAAGAGGTTGCCGAGATCGGTCAGCGCCAGCGCCGGCATGCGATCCGCGACGGCCTGCTCCACCGCCTCATCCAGGCGTACGATGCCGTCGACAACGGAGTATTCGCTGTGCAGCCGCAGATGTACGAAAGCCGGATTCATCATGAAGTCGGGTTATTTTACGTCGAACCGCACCGGAACATCTGGCGCGAGCACCTGCGAGTGTTGGTACTATGGACAAATGAAAACCAGCGAATCACATGTTCATTCGATACGCGGATTGCGTTATCACATAAGGACTTGGGGCGACCCGGAATGTCCACGACTGTTTCTGCTTCACGGCTGGATGGATGTGTCGGCGTCGTTTCAGTTCCTGGTCGACGCGTTCGGGAGCGACTGGCACATCGTTGCGCCCGACTGGCGCGGGTTCGGTCACAGCGAATGGGCCCGCGAGGGGTACTGGTTTCCCGATTACTACGCCGATCTCGACGCGCTGCTCACCCTCTATCAGCCGGGCGCGCCGGTCAATCTCATCGGGCACAGCATGGGCGGCAACGTCGCGTGTACGTATGCGGGCGTTCGGCCAGACCGCGTCGCGAAGCTAGTGACGCTGGAAGGCATCGGCATGCCGCGCAGCGACCCTCAGGCGGCGCCGGAGCGGATCGTTGAATGGCTCGATGCGTTTCTCGATCCGCCCCGCTTCAAGCCTTATGACTCGCTCGACGCGGTCGCCGAGCGTCTGAAGCGCAACAACCCACGGCTCGCGGACGACAAAGCGCAGTTCCTGGCGCGTCACTGGGTAAAGGAAGGCAGCGACGGCGGTGCGGCGATGCTGAGCGACCCGCGCCACAAGGCGCGCAACCCTTATCTCTTCCGTATCGACGAGGCGCTGGCGTGCTGGCGCCGGATTACCGCCCCCACGCTGCTCGTGACCGCCAGTGATTCACACATTGTGAAATGGCTGAAAGATGCGCCCGAACAGCTTGCGGAGAGGAAAGCGGCTTTTAGCGATCTGCGTGAAGTCGAGCTCGACGATTGCGGACACATGATGCACCACGATCAACCGGCAGGACTTGCGGCGCTGATCGAAGCGTTCGTCGCAAGCTAGAACCGACGGCTCGCGCGAAGCGCTGTCTGCGTGGCCCAGGGATTACGGTGTGCCTTTCGGTTAACCGCTCGGGGGTGTCGGTACGTAACGCGGTTGCGTGAGGAACTCGGGCTTGAGCACCTCGTCGAGCTGCCCCTTCGTCATCCAGCCTTTCTCGAGCACGAGCTCGTAGACGGTCCGTCCTGTCAACCGCAGTGGTGCGCTCGTAGCCGATATACGAGTTGAGCGCAGTTACGATCCCGATGGAACTCGCCACCGAGCGACGCAGGAAGTCGACGTTCGCCGTAATCCCTTTGACGCAATGTTCCGCAAGAACGAGCGCGCCGTTCCTCAAGTGGCAAAGGCTTTTGAAAAGGCTGTGCGCGATGATCGGCTCGAACGCATTCAGCTGGAGCTGGCCGGCTTCGGCCGCAAAGCTCACAGTGACGTCGTTGCCGATGACCTCGAAAGCGATCTGGTTAACGACTTCCGGGATCACGGGATTCACTTTCCCCGGCATGATCGAAGAGCCGGCCTGAACGGCGGGCAGCCTGATCTCGTTGAGACCCGCCTGCGGCCCCGATGAGAGGAGCCGGAGATCGTTGCAGGTCTTGGAGAGTTTTACGGCAACGCTTTTGAGAACGCCCGACAGCTGCACGAACGCACCCGCGTCCTGTGTGGCTTCGACCAGATTTTTCGCCAGCACGACGGGGACACCGGAGATATCCGCAAGGCGCGCAACACGAGCTTTGCATAATCGGGGTGCGCGTTGATGCCGGTGCCGATGGCTGTCGCGCCAAGGTTGATCTCGTGGACGAGGAGCGCAGCTTCGCGCAGCCGCTCTTCGTCATCGCCGAGCATCACCGCATACGTCGAGAACTCCTGCCCCAGCGTCATCGGCACCGCATCCTGCAGCTGCGTCCGCCCCATCTTGAGTACATCGACAAACTCGGCTGCCTTGGCTTCGAAAGCCTGACGAAGCTTGGCCAGCGCCGACGCAAGGCGCCGCACGCCGAAGTGCAGCGCGAGCTTCACCGCAGTCGGATAGACGTCATTGGTGCTCTGGCTCATGTTCACGTCTTCGACCGGGTGCAGATACTGATAGTCCCCCCGCTGGTGACCGAGGATCTCGAGCGCGCGATTCGCAATCACCTCGTTCGCATTCATGTTGGTCGATGTGCCTGCCCCGCCCTGAATGACGTCGACGACGAACTCATCGAGAAGCGTTCCGTTGCGTACCTCTTCGCATGCGTCTGCTATCGCGCTCGCCTTGTCATCCAGCAGCAGCCCCAATTCGTTATTCGCGAGGGCGGCGGCTTCCTTCACGCACGAAAGCGCTGCGACGAGGTCGGGATAAACAGAAATCGGCGTTCCGGTAATCGGAAAGTTCTCGAGTGCGCGTAGTGTATGAATGCCGTAATAGGCCGTCGCAGGGACGGAACGCTCGCCGAGCAGGTCGTGCTCGCGCCGAAATGGGGCAGAAGGCATGGATAGCTGTCTCTGGGAAGGGATGAAGAACACGCTGAAAGCTTTGCGGATAGTAGCCGACGGCAAGGGGCCCCGCAGTTAGCTGGACAATGCAAAGGCCTTGGGCTAGATTGCAGCAAGGCCACGAACACTTAGCTTTTTTACCAGCAACAATGACGCCACAGGAGAACTTATGAAACAGCTCAGCACGCTGATTGTTGCTGCGACCGCCGCATTGGCGTTCGCCACGCCTGCGCTCTCGCAGGAGCTCACCGGAACCCTCAAGAAGATCAAGGACAGCGGCAGCATCACGATCGGACATCGCGATGCGTCGATTCCGTTCTCCTATTACGACGACAAGCAGCAGCCGATCGGCTTTGCGATGGATCTTTGCATGCGCATCGTCGACGCGGTCAGGACCGAGCTCAAGCTGCCGAAGCTCGACGTGAAATATCAGCTCGTCACGTCGGCCAACCGCATTCCGCTCATCGCGAACGGCACGGTGGATCTTGAGTGCGGCTCGACGACGAACAACGTGGCCCGGCAGAAGGAAGTGGCATTCACGATCACGCATTTTCTCACTGCGAACCGCATCGTCAGCAAAAAGTCCGCCAATCTGAATTCCGAAGCAGACCTGAAGGGCAAGACCATGGTCTCGACCTCGGGTACGACGAACATCAAGCAACTGACTGATCTCAACACGTCCAAGAGCATGGGCATGAACATCATCCCCGCGAACGGGCACGCCGAAGCGTTCCAGATGATGGAGACCGGCCGCGCGGTCGGCTTCGCTATGGACGACATCCTGCTTTACAGCCTGGTCGCCTCGTCGCGCAATCCGTCGGACTACGTCATATCCGACTTCGCGCTGTCGCTGCCCGAGCCTTACGGAATCATGCTTCGTCGCGACGATCCGGCGTTCAAGAAGATCGCGGACAGCGCGATGAGCCGTCTTTACAAGAGCGGGGAAGTGGCCAAGATCTACGATAAGTGGTTCCTGAAGCCCGTACCGCCGAAGAACATCAACCTGAACGTTCCGGTGTCGGCCCAGATGAAGAACCTTTACTCGAATCCGACAGACTCCGGGGATCCGACGGTTTACAAGTAACCGGCTGCGCGCAATGCGGGGGACCTTGGGGTCCCCCGTTTCGTTTGTGAGGGCTTTGTTTGAACTACAACTGGCAGTGGAGCGTCTACCTGCAGCCCGCTGCCGACGGCTCGGGGACGTGGCTTAATTACCTGGTCGCAGGCCTGTGGTGGACACTCGGAACGGCGATCGCCGCCTGGGTGATCGCGCTCCTTCTCGGCTCGGCCGTCGGTACGCTTCGCACGACGCCCATGCCGTGGGTGGTGCGCCTCGGCAACTCGTACGTCGAGATCTTCCGCAATGTGCCGCTGCTCGTGCAGATGTTCCTGTGGTTTTTCGTCGTGCCCGAGCTTCTGCCACAACGGCTCGGGGATGCCATCAAACAGATGCCGCCGCCGTGGGGCTCATACCTGCCGGCCGTCCTCTGCCTCGGCCTTTACACATCGGTGCGCGTAGCCGAGCAGGTGCGCGCAGGCATCCAGTCGCTGCCGCGGGGACAGATGATGGCAGCCACGGCCCTCGGGCTCACACTGCCCCAGGCTTACCGCTTTGTCGTTCTGCCGATGGCTTTCCGCATCATTCTGCCGCCGCTCACATCCGAGTTCCTGAACGTCATCAAGAATTCCTCCATCGCGCTCACGATCGGCTTATTGGAGCTCACGGGACGCGCGCGCTCGATGCAGGAGTTCAGCTTCAAGGTGTTCGAAGCTTTCGCCGCGGCGACGCTGATCTACCTGCTGACGAATCTGATCGTCGTGATGTTCATGCGCATGCTCGAGCGCAAGGTGCGCGTGCCGGGTTTCATCGGCAGCGCGCCCCAGGGCACCGGGGGCCATTGATGTTCAGCGGCTACGACTTCGACGTCATCCAGAGATCGTGGGTGTATCTTTTCCGCGAGGGCATGACGTTCACCGTCACGCTTACGCTGCTCGCGATGACCGGCGGCATCGTCTTCGGCACCCTGCTCGCGATGATGCGCCTGTCGAGCTTCAAGCCGCTGTCGCTGGTTGCCGGCGCGTATGTGAACCTGATGCGCTCACTGCCGCTTGTGCTCGTGATTTTCTGGTTCTTCTTCCTCGTGCCGTATATCGGTGCGTGGATCATCGGCTCCCAGCAGCCCGTCGCGGTTGGCGCCTTCTGGTCCGCTGTCATCACCTTTACGCTTTTCGAAGCGGCCTATTTCTGCGAGATCATGCGCGCAGGGATCCAGTCGATCGCGCGCGGCCAGATCGCAGCCGGCCAGGCACTGGGCCTCAACTACTGGCAGACGATGGGGCACATCGTGCTGCCGCAGGCATTTCGCAACATGATCCCCGTGCTGCTCACGCAGACAATCATCCTCTTCCAGGACACGTCGCTCGTGTACGTGATCTCGGCGACCGATTTCTTCGGCGCCGCGGCGAAAGTGGCGAACCGCGATTACCGCCTGGTGGAGATGTATACATTCGTCGCCGTCGTGTATTTCATTATTTCGTTCTCACTCTCATATCTCGTCAAGCGCCTGCAGCAGCGCGTTGCGATTCCGCGGTGACTCAAGTGAACAGGGCGCACACATGATTGAATTTCGCAACGTCAGCAAGTGGTACGGCGGCTTCCAGGTGCTCAAGAACTGCACGACGCGCGTCGACAAAGGCGAGGTCGTCGTGGTGTGCGGGCCCTCAGGCTCGGGTAAATCCACGCTCATCAAATGCGTGAACGGTCTCGAGCCCATTCAGGAGGGCGAGATCATCGTGAACGCCGAGACGGTCGATCCGAAGAAGACCGACCTGAATCGTCTGCGCTCGAAAATCGGCATGGTGTTCCAGCATTTCGAGCTCTTTCCGCACATGAGCGTCGTCGACAATCTCAACCTCGCGCAGATCAAGGTGCTTGGACGCAGCCGCGAGGAAGCGCAGGCGAAGTCGCAGGCATTGTTGAAGCGCGTGGATATGGAAATCCATGCAGCAAAGTTCCCGGGCCAGCTCTCCGGCGGTCAGCAGCAGCGCGTGGCGATCGCACGCGGACTTGCGATGGATCCGATCGCGATGCTTTTCGACGAACCGACGTCCGCACTCGATCCGGAAATGATCAATGAGGTGCTCGATGTCATGGTCGAGCTCGCACAGGAAGGCATGACGATGATGGTGGTCTCGCACGAGATGGGCTTCGCGCGAAAAGTCGCCCACCGCGTCATCTTCATGGACGCGGGAGAGATCGTCGAAGATGCGCCGAAGGAAGAATTCTTCGGCAGCCCGCGCTCGGAGCGGGCGCAGCTCTTCCTGTCAAAGATCCTGCATCACTAGGCCGCGGCACCTCGCTCCGCTCGGCAGCCTATCGGCAAAGCCGCGGCCCGGTAAACGTACAGAGGAAACAACGTCCGAAAGTAGAAAATCTGCTTTCGGCCGGAACAGCAAGTTAGCACTCAAGACTTGGGGCGGCCCGGCGCCTTGCGTGCAGAAAAAGCAACCAAGAAATGGGTCGCATGCAGCGCGCTCGGGTGTGTCGTGCAGTTTGAAGCTGAATCGACGGGCTTTGCCCGCGATTCAGTTCAAATTAGATCGACGCAAAGTAGGGGTTCACTTTGCGGCGGGATAGTAGTCATGGTTTCCCTCCGTGACCTCCCATCCTTCAGGCGATCTGCCGATCGCTCAGCGCCCTAGGCAGTTAATCGCTCCATCAGCTTGCCGAGGAAGCGCTCGCACGCCTCCACCTGCGCGAGCTCGATGAACTCGTTTGGCTTGTGCGCCTGCTCGATCGAACCCGGGCCGCATACGACTGCCGGGATTCCGGCGCGCTGGAACTGCGACGCTTCGGTGCCGTAGGAAACCTTGCCGATTTCAGCGGTGCCTGTGAGCTCGTGCACGAGTGCCACGATCTCTGTTTCCGCGCTGGTATCGAGCGCCGGGATGTCGGACATCTGAACGATCTCGAAGCCAGTACGCGGGTCGACGGCTTTCATTTCGGGCTCGATGCGCGTGCCGACGTGAGCCTTGAACTCCGCCAGCAGGGCCTCGGGGTCGTCTGCCGGAAGGTGTCGCACTTCGAAGTCGAAGCTGCACTCGTGCGGAACAATATTGAGCGCGGTGCCGCCGCGGATGACACCGGTGTGCACCGTTGTGTGCGCAACGTCGAAGCCGCGATCATAGGGACCTGAATCGCGCAGCCGCCGGGCGATGCTCTTGAGATAAGCCACCCCCTCTGCAGCGGCTTCGACGGCATTCACCGCAACCGGCGCGTATGCGGAATGCCCGGCGAGACCACGCACCCGGCAGCGGTAGCTTCTCTTGCCCTTGTGCGCGATCACCGGCGTCATGAGGGTCGGTTCACCGACCAGGCACCCGGACGGTTTCAGATCGGCGCGCGCCAGATCGTCGATGAGCCGCCCGACGCCGATGCAACCTACTTCCTCGTCGTATGAAAGGGCGAGGTGAAGCGGCCGGTTGAGGCGCGGGACGAAGTCGGGGAGCACCGCCAGCGCAATCGCGAGAAAGCTTTTCATGTCGGACGTGCCACGACCGTAGAGACGTCCCCCCTCGTTGGCGAGCATGAAGGGGTCGGTGTCCCAGGCCTGTCCATCGACGGGTACGACGTCCGTATGGCCCGACAATACCAGCCCACCGGGACCGTCCGGACCCATCGTTGCAAAGAGATTGGCTTTACGCCGGTCATCGTCGAAGGTGAGGCGCACCGTCGCATCGAACGGCCGCAGGAGCTCGCGGACGAAGTCGATCAGCTCGAGATTCGACTCCCGGCTCACGGTCGGAAACCCGACGAGGCTCCGGATCA
>JBKJPI010000480.1:0-7672 GCA_046595235.1 Burkholderiales bacterium
TCACTGCTGATCGCGCGGGACCCAGGGCAACCGATGCACGCCCCGACATTTGCGCCATCGAACATTGCCCCGTTCAGCCGCGCGCCCCGCAGGTCGGCTCCAGTGAGCGTCGCGTTGTGGAAATTGGCGCCTTCGAGATTTGCGCCCCTGAAATCGGGCAACACCATGATGCCGTCACCCAGGCTCGCCGCGAAACAATGTAACCATACGTTGCCCGAATTTGATTCGGGCGTGAACAGACCGCTCTGCGCAAGCTCCCATGGGTAATTGAGCGCTACGCCGGTCCCGTAGACGAGGGTCAGCACTTGCCAGGCGCGTGGCAAGTCAGGAGATGCGGCCTTCAGGTCTATCTTTCGGCAGCGAGACGTTCGTCACCGGTTATCTTTGAGAACGTCGAGGATCGGACAATCGGGCCGCGGGTCTCCCCGGCAGCGCTTGACGGAGTCCGCGAGAGCCTTGCGCATGGACTGCAGCGCTTCGATCTTGCAATCCAGCGTTGCAAGAGGCAAAGTCGGCCCCGAAACGCAAGCTGCCTTACTGCGCCGGTTTCTTCTGGTCTTTTGGTGTTTCCGGGCCACGCTGCTGATTCATCGTCTTCATCATGGCGTTGCAGCCTTCCATCATCTCACTCATCTGCCCCATCATGTTCATCATGCCGGACATATCGCTTTGGCCGCCTTGCATCATGCCGCTGCCGCTCTGCGGCGTGGCCGGTTTGCTCTGGGCATAAAGGGTAGAACCCGTCCCGAGGGCGGTGAGCACGGCCGTCGTCGCGAGTGCGATCTTCCAGTTCTTGCGCATATCAAGCTCCTTTGAACACTGTTCAAGCTTCGTTGTTTGCCTTTGAGAGGTTCGGTGTCGATTCCACTGTCGTAGGATTCGCAGGGGCCGACTCGCTCGAGCACGATTTGCCGCCCATCCGGCTCATACAGAGACCGAGCGCGCACATTGCGGCGCAGGGCGCCAGCGCAAGCAGCAACGGCACAACTCCCACCGCCGCGAGCCACTCCCAGCCAAGAAAGAGACCCGCTGCAATGACAACGACTGCGAGGGCTATCAATCCCCGACGTCCGCCAAGGTAGTGCCACGCGAAGCCGGCAACTATCTTCATCCAGGACATCTCTTCGGTCTTCGTCGTTTCCACTGACGCATTCATCTGATTACCTCCTTTTCGTGTGAGTTTGGGAAAGCATAAAGGTTCCAGTCGCTCGAGGGTCAAGCCCGGGGCATTTTCTTTTTATCTCGAGGCGCGGGAGCGTTTCCACAGCCGCCGGACGACGAGCACCGTAACGATCATGCCTGTGGCCCGCAGCGCGCGAACAACAGGAACTGAGGAGATTCGCAATCAGCTCGCCTTGGTATCTTCGCCGATGACCAGCGTCGCTTCGGTTACGAACCTATACGGCGGCACAGGCAGATTGGTCGGCGCGGGTTTGTTTTTGTAGACGCGGCCGGCGAGATCGAATAACGAGCCGTGGCACGGACAGTAGAAACCGCCGCGCCAATCGGCCGCAAAAGACTGGGGCTCGCTCTCGAAACGATCCACTGGCGAGCATCCGAGGTGCGTGCAGATGCCGACCACGACGAGGTATTCCGGTTTGATGGAGCGATACTCGTTCTCGGCGTAAAGCGGTTGCTCGCTGTCTTTGCTCTCGGGGTCGGTCACGCGCTCGTCATTCGCCCGTACCGCCTGCAGCATTTCTTTCGTGCGATGCACGACCCACACCGGCTTCCCCCGCCATTCGACGATCATTTTCTGGCCCGGTCCAAGCCCGCCGATGTTCACTTCCACCGGCGCGCCTGCGGCTTTGGCCCGTTCGGAGGGCAACATGCTCGCGACAAAAGGAACCGCGGCCACTCCCGCAGCGGCCCCGGTCGCGATGGTCGTCGCGGCTAACAGAAAGCGCCGTTTGCCGGGATCGGGATCTTGCTCGCTCATGCGCATTCTCAATGAAGCGGTTGCTCTACGATGTTGGACACGGCTTCGCGTGACTGGTTGCAGCCCCTGACGCGTACACCAATCATCAACAGCGATTTCGCGCCCGGGCGCGAAGCCGAACAGGAGGTCTGGCCGAACTTCGGCGCGCAGGCCGCAGTCAGAGGTTAGTCGGCGCAGTTGCAAAAAGCGGCCGCGCTTCATGAATCGCGAAGGAGCCAGCATGAACGGGATGATGGAGTGCGGCGGGATGATGTGGGGCATGATGTTATTTGGTGTGCTGGGTGTCACGCCCTCATCCTGCTTCTTGCGGCCCTGATCAAATATCTCTTCTTCTCCCGCAGCAAGCCGTGAGATCCCCGCTCGAGAGAGCTCGTTTTCTTTGCGAAATGGCTGGATCCGCTGCGCTACGCTCAGGACACGCCTGCGCTACGCGTTACTACACTCGACTGTCGTCATTCCGGATCCGCCTGTCAGTGCAGGCGCGATCCGGATCCATTTGACTGCGCCGCAGCAAGCGACAAAAGGCCGATTAGCGCACTTCCAACGCGGGCTGGAGTGTCATTTCACGCCGGTGACGATGCACGAGTTCGCTTCGGAGACCGCCGTCTCGCAGCATCATAGTCTTTGGCGGCCGCGAGCCGGCTGGAGCTTACGCTCTCCTCCCGGCCCTGGCCTGCGAGGCAATCAGCGTTTTTGCTCGGATTTCTGGCCGTCTTTCGGCCCGCTCGCGGCGTCACCTCGATTCATGCTCTTCATCATGGTGTTGCAGCTTTCCATCATCTGACTCATCTGGCCCATCATGTTCATCATGCCGCTCATGTTGCCGTGACCGACGGAAGCGTTGCCACGTAGAGATCAGCCATCTCGACGATCGACGGCTTCAATCCCATCTTACGCGCCCGCCTTGGCCATGTCAGAGGCGAGCCGCTCGGAGTTAGTTAAACGACGAACCTGTCCCAGCTTCCGTAGTGGTGCCGGCTGCGCGCACCGCGCGGCAGGCTGATTGCGATAAGAATCAGTCCGACGACAGCGCTGTTCACGACGGCGCCGGTGGTCGTCACGCCCGCCAGCAACCACGGCGCGGCGATCAGCCAGATCCCGAACAGGGCGTTGAGGAAGCGCAGCGGCCGCGCGACCTCCGCCATCGCGGTCACCGCGACGGTGATGATCAGCGCACCGATCAGATGGTCGCTGTCGGCCATCGTGGCTTCGGTACCGAAGATCAGGCGCGAGAACATCAGCCAGGCGCCGAGCGCGCAGCTTGCGAGCAGGGTCCACGGAATCGTCACGCCCCAGGTCGCAGCGGCGAGCTGGGTGCGAAGCGGCGCGGCCAGCCCCGGATTTTCGTCGGGGCCGCTCGCGGTATCGGGCCCACCCTGGAAGAAAGTCCGCCAGAACGGCCGGCCCGCGCGCACGCTGCGCAGCATGTATTGGCCCATCGCCACCACCTCGTCGAGCGCGAGCGGAATCATCACCAGCATGGCAGCGGCTGCGATCAGGCACAGGGTGCAATAAGTGCCGATCATGATCGGCTGGATGATGATGAAGAAAATGCTCACGCCGCCTAAGGGCACGACGAGGATGAAGAAGAACGTCACCATCCACGGCATGGTCCGCCAGCGTTTGGCGGAGCCCATGGCGCCCATGAGCACCTCGAGCATGTACGCGGTTGCGCCGAGGCCCGCATCGGCAATCGGCCATGCCTTGGAAATATCCGAAGTCACGATGAACTCGGAGCCATTCCTGCCGGCCTGCCCGCCGAAGAAAGGCTCCCACAGTCCCGAGACATGTCCCAACTGATAGGCGGTCAGATCACGCGCGATCAGAAAGCCGAGCAGACCGAGGGCGATGATCGGGATTCGCTGCAACCAGGTCGACGGGTTGTAGGTCCATCCGGGCGGCAGCGTATTCGGATCCATCATCCCCGCCATGCTCATGCCGGGCATCATCGGGACGAGGACCGAGAACGCGATCACGAGGGCGCCAACGATGGTGTCGTTGGCAAAGGCCGCCGCGCTCGGCGCCCAGAAAAAGAGCGGCGCGAACAACAGCCACAATCCGACTGCCGTGGTGCCCCACTGGGCCCAGGCGAAACGTCGCGACAGGGACAGCACGCCGAACACCATGAGCAGGACGCCGCAGGCGATGTCGTTCCAGCCGACCAGCGCATTGCGCAGTACCGGGTCGGCGAGGCCGCGTTCGCCGGTCACGTCACGCGCCAGACCGAGCGCGACATCGGCATCGAACAGCGCGAACTGCAGAGGGCTCGTGACCAGCCAGGCGCCGAGACCAATGACGAGATAGTGCGCCCAGAGCAGGCCCCGGTGCATATCAGCCATCTCTTCCCCGTGACCCGCCATTGCCTTCGCGCGCGCGCCTTTCCCTTTCGGCTGTTTTCGCGTTTCAGCCGAGGCCGAGGCGACTCTGGCCGCATTGAGCTTGTTGGCCCGATACCAGGCGACGGGATCCTTCTTCAGCGCGGCGATCATTGTCGGCAGGGTTTCGCGGAGCGAGCGCCGCGGTTCCCAACCGAGCGCCGAGCGGGCGCGGCCGATGTCCAGCTCGTAGTGGTCGTCGGTGATGTCCACCATCCAGGGTTTGATGAACGGATCCTCGTCGAGCACCTCATCCTCGAGCCAGGCGCCGGCCTTGGCGAGCGCCTTGGGAATCTCGCGTGTTTCCCAGTCTTCGTCGTGAATGAGCCGGCCGATGGCTTTCTGCCGCTCGTCATAGCTCATGACGTCTGTCTCGCCGAGCAGCACCGTTATTTCCTCCGGCAAGTCCGCGCGACGCTCGACAGCGAGTCGGATCGCCTCGGTCAGATCGTCGAGATGCAGAAACGCCTGGCCGCGATCGACATCGCCCGGGTACACGTGACTGATGAGCTGGCGCTCGTAGATGCTCGCGATCTGTTGCGCCAGGAATGCTGAGTGGCACAGGTCGTCGTAGGCGCCTGCCGGCCGGAGCACGACGACAGGGATCGGGCCGCGCTGTTCGGCAAGAACGCGTTCCGTATCGATTTTCGATTTTCGGTAAGGCAGCTTCGGGTCGAGCGGGGCATCCTCGTCGATCGGCCGGCCCGGTCGGTCCGGCACATGGACCAGCATCGTGCTGGAGAAGATGAACTGCTCAACCTCGAAATCCTGCAGCGCTTTCAGCAGCCGTTCGGTGCCCCGAACCGTGACCTCCTCGTAGCGCGGGTCCGGCTCGCCGCTCAGGTCGAAAAAAGCAGCGAGATGAATCACCGACGCGATGCGCCCGCCGTGCGCTATGCGTACACGCTCGAACGCCGCCGCGATGCTCTCGTCGGACGTGAGATCGACGCATATGCATTCGGCCTCCGGCGGCGGATGCGGGGCCTGCTCGCCGTCGAAGCCGATCAGGTCGTACTGCCCGGCGAGCCTGGCGATGACGGCTTTACCGATATAGCCGCTGCTGCCGGTGACGATTACGGTCTGCATGTCGGATCCGGAAAGTGCAAATCCCGTGCCGGAAACCGCGGCGCTCATGGGCGATGTTCTGCCTGCCCCGTGCTGCCGCTCGCATCCGCAGCGCCGGCAGCGCGCCCGCGCCAGAACGCGAAAATCGCCGGGAAGACGAGCAACACCAGCAGCAGCGCCGATGCAACGCCGCCCAGCATCGGCGCGGCGATGCGTTTCATGACATCGGCACCGGTGCCGTCGCTGAGCATGATCGGCACCAGACCCAGAAACAGCGCGAGCCCGGTCATGAGCTTGGGCCGCAGGCGCAACGCGGCGCCTTCCATGATCGCATCGGTCAGGTCCACGCGATCGTTGAGTCGGCCTTCCGCGCGATGGTTGCGCCAGGCGATGTCGAGATAGAGCATCATGAGCAGACCGAGCTCGACCGCAAGACCCGCCACCGCAATCATGCCCACGGCGACCGCCAAGCTGAGCTTGTAGTTGCCCCGTTTCGATGGACGGGTTAGCGCTTGGTTCTCAAGCGGGCTCTGGGGCTGCAATAAGATTGCTAGCAAGTGGTGATCCGTCGTTAGTGTGGCTCCTTTCGAAGTTGATGGGAGAGATGCGACCGAGCGCCGACGCAAGCGTCTGCAGTGAAAAACGCTCTTTCGCTCGTCTTTAACTCGCGAAAAAACCCCCCCCCCCACACCACACGTTCTTGCCCGACGCGGTTTGCCGCTGAACGGCGGCGCCGTCGGCAGTGCTAACAAGCCGACGGCATTTACACACATAGCCGTCCGAACTCTTCAGCGCGACGCCGGTCTCACGAATTCAACGGTGGCTCGTATAAGCCCGCGTGATGCCCGTCAGCGCATCACCAGTCGTTCGTAAGAACGACTTAAAACCGGACTGATCTCCTGAGAGCCGGTGGCCGCAAGGCCGGAGGTATTCGTCAGCTGCCGCATCGTTTCGGGCCAAATCCAATCGGCTCGCTGCGCCAAGTTCTTCTTCGTGTGTCTGCGCCAATCGTCTGCGCCAGCCGCATCGTCACTGGCGGTTACTGCTAGTGACGATGCGCACAATGCCGCAAGCATCAACGAGTTATACGGTGCTTCTGCAAGTGCCCCCCCCAGTGATGAGCCTTCTGGCGCATCCAAACGTACAACCGCGCAATGCGGTTCGTCCCTCTGCCCGTTCTCAAACGGGCGTCGTTTCATCCCGCGCGCAACCCGCGCACCCACGAGCCAGGGCAATGACTCAATTCGATGGATCGCACTCCCACAGGAGCGCCACCGAAGCCAACGCCACGTGTCGGGCAGGCAAGCAGCACAACAACGACACGAATCGGGCGTGGTGTCCCGAGTCCCTCGTAGCGCTCGTCCTGCTTAGGCAGGCGAGACGGACAGCAACACTAACCTGACAGGCAACACACACCAAGCACGATCCCGCAGTACTGAATAGATGGCGGGCCCGATGAATCAGATTGAGAGGAGAGCGATCGAAGAAAATGAATTGCAGCGACAGCGCTGGCGCAATGATCGACCGAAGTGTCACAGGCACATCCCGTAACGGCTGCGGATTTCCGATGCAGGTCCGCCGGCGTTCGACGTCCTGCCGGCGTCGCCGCGCATGGGGGACCTTTTCCGGACCATCTATGCCGTTTTCGTAGGGGGTTAGCGCAAGCGGCCGTCGTTGCTCGCCGGGAGAATGGGTGCCTGGTCATCGCTGGCGAGACACCCTTGAGAGATCTGAACTATGACCTGAAGCAACTCTGCCAGCGCAACAGTGATGGCAGCTACGCCACCCAGTATGCGAGGGAACGCATCTTGACGATGGTGGCGAACCAGTTGCACGAGATGGGTTTCCGGCACATGACAGCCGCGAGCCTCAAGCCCAAGCACGTCGAGGCCCTTATCGAGCGGTGGAAAGCTGAAGCCCTTTCCGCGGGCACGATCAAGAACCGGATGTCGGAGCTTCGCTGGTGGTCCGAGAAGATCCACAAGCAGAACGTGATCGCCCGGGACAACGCTCAATACGACATTCCACGGCGGCAATACGTGACGAATGGCAGCCAGGCCCGCGAGCTCACCAGCGGCGACCTGGCGAAGGTCACCGACCCCTATACGGCGCTATCGCTCAAGCTGCAGGCCGCCTTCGGGCTGCGACGGGAGGAGTCGATCAAGATCAGGCCGGAATGGGCCGACCGGGGCGACCTGCTCGTGCTCAAGGCGAGTTGGACCAAGGGCGGGCGCCAGCGCGACATCCCGGTCTGTACAGCACAGCAGCGGCAGCTACTGGATGAAGCCAAAGC
>JBKJPI010000491.1:0-3574 GCA_046595235.1 Burkholderiales bacterium
CGACTACTCGCTGACGCAGTTTGCCGTGGTCGATCGGCAACGGCCGCCGGCGATTGTCTCCAATGGCGGGGGCGAGACGGCCGTGCTTTCGGTCGCCGAGAATGTTACCGCGGTCGCGACCGTAAATGCAGTCGACCCGGATGGCCAGACGGTCACCTACGCAATCACGGGGGGCTCCGATGCGGCGCGCCTGGCGATCAATTCCCAGACTGGCGCGTTGGCGTTTGTCAGTCCGCCCGACTTCGAAGCGCCGATCGACGCCGGCTTCAACAACACGTATGAAGTGATCGTCACGGCGCGCGACAGCTCAGGGGAAACGGACTCGCAGAGGCTTACCGTGACGGTCACGAACGTTACCGGCGTCACGCTGACCGGCGACGCAGCGGCGAACACGCTCACGGGTAGCGAAGAAGAGGACACGCTTTCCGGACTTGGGGGGAACGACACGCTACTGGGCCTTCGCGCTAACGACACACTCACCGGCGGCGACGGTGACGATGTCCTGAATGGCGGCCCGGGCGTTGACCGGATGACGGGGGGGCCGGGCAACGACACCTATGTCGTCGACGATTCGGATGACGCGGTCGTCGAAGTCACCGGCGGCGGCGGCGATCTCGTCCAGTCGTCAATCACGTATTCGCTGGGTCCCAATGTGGAGAACCTCACGTTGACGGGAACCGCCGCCATTTACGGCAGCGGCAATGCCGACGCAAACGTAATCACGGGCAACGCTGCATCCAACGTGCTCAACGGCGGCGCCGGCAACGACACCATGAACGGCGGCGGCGGCGACGACGTGCTGATCGGCGATGCGGGTGCCGACATACTCGCGGGCGGCGCGGGCGTGGACCGGTTCGAATACAACGCCATTACGCAGGGCGGTGACACGATCACCGATTTCGTTCGCGGCTCCACCGGCGACCTGCTCGACATAAAGGACGTCCTTGTCGGCTACACGCCCGGCAGCTCGAACATCAACAATTTTGTGAGGCTGAGCGGCGCCGCGAGCACCACCGTATCCGTGAATGCCGACGGCGTGGGCACGGATTTTGTCATCTTAGCGACGCTTCAGAACGTCGCGATGTCGAGCACGCTGCTCTCTGAGATGCTCGGGCAGGGTAATCTTCTGGTCGGCACACCGACCGGCGCAACGCGCGTGGTGCCGGCTGGCAATGTGGTGGGCGTCACCGGTAATCCTCAAATCGATGGTCTGGTGCAGGGGAGTGCCTGGGAATTTAGCGGCGGCGACCGCGTACTCAGCTATTCGTTCAGCCTGAACGACACGCCGGACGGCGGCGACTGGGCCACGAGCCCCCTAAGATTTGCCGTTCAGGACGCGTTACAGACATGGTCGAACGTCGCGAACGTGAGCTTCATAGAGCGCGGTAGCGGCACGGTTTTCACCAGCAGCACTGCGGATATTGCCGTGACCCTCACCGGTAATGACCTGCAAGCTGCCGGCGCGGCGGCATTGACGCTGTTCCCCGATCCCGCTTTCACAGACACATTCATCAGCGCTGCCGGTTATACCCGCGCGCAATATCCAAGGCCTGAAGGCGATATCTTCCTCGACGATGCCTCCGGCGCGTTCAGTTATTTCCTGCACGGCCAGCTCGGTCTGAACGTAATCGTGCACGAGATCGGCCATGCGCTGGGCCTCAAGCACCCGACGGATGACGGCGGAAATGGCCGACCGACCTTCGATAGCTTGGGCATCGGCAGCTATGACAGTCCCCGCTACACGGTAATGAGCGGAACACCGGCGGGCGCGTCGGCTTTTTCCGGCCAGGCGGCTACGCCGATGCTGCTTGACATACTCGCGATCCAGCACATGTTTGGGGCAAACATGAGCTTCAACACCGGCGACAGCACGTATTACTGGTATGAGAGCCTGCAGACGATCTGGGACGCGGGTGGTATCGACACCATCGACTCACCCGGAGCCAGTGCAAACATCGATCTCCGCGCGGGGGCTTTGTCGACCTCTGGTGAGCGCGTGATCGCAATTGCGTATGGCGTAACAATCGAGAATGCGATCGGCAGCTCGGCAAACGACACTATCATCGGCAACGATGCCGATAATGCGATCGACGGTCGTGAGGGCGCCGATCGCATGGAAGGCGGGCGGGGTAACGACGGCTACAGCGTGGACAACAGCGGCGACGTCGTCGTTGAGCGCGCGTCCGACGGCACCGATACGGTCGCCTCCCGTATTGACTTCGTGCTCGGTCCCAACCTCGAGATTCTGCGCCTTGATTCCGGCATGAATGGTACTGGTAACGATCTCGATAACGAGCTCTACGGTAACACCGACGCAAACGTGCTCGTCGGCAACGGTGGCAACGACTTTCTCGATGGCGCCGGTGGTGGCGGCTGGCCCGGGGATACGCTGAGGGGCGGACAGGGCAACGACGTCTATGTCGTCCGGTCGCTGCTCGACTCCGTTGTGGAGGTCACAGGCCAAGGAATCGACAGCGTTCGCGTGTGGGGCATTAACTATACGCTGCCCTCGCACGTCGAAAATCTTCAGCTCATGCCGGGCTACGTTGTCGACGGCATGGGAAACGAGCTTGATAACGTGATTACCGGTAACGTCGCCAGCAACACGCTCAACGGCGCCACCGGCAACGACGTGCTGATCGGCGGTGGGGATCCGGATACGCTCACGGGCGGTGCTGGTTCCGATCGCTTCGACTACAACGCAATCACCGAAGGCCTCGACGCCATCACCGACTTTACCCGGGGCGCCGGCGGAGATGTTCTGGACATCCGGGATGTCCTCGTCGGGTACACCCCCGGCACCTCCAACATCAACAATTTCGTACGGCTCACGGGTGGTACGGGCACTACGGTCTCCGTGAACGCGGACGGTGCTGGAACGGACTTCGTCGCGCTGGCAACGCTCCAGACCGTGACGATGACCGCAAGCCTGCTGAATGAGATGATGGCGAGCGGCAACCTGCTCGCGGCTTAAAGAGGCGTTGCTGAAGTGATTGGTGGGCGGTACTGGGATCGAACCAGTGGCTTCCACCGTGTGAATCCTGATTCTGGTGTATTTCAGTTACTGGATCAACCAGTTACAGCTATCGGCTCCGTGTCCCAGTGACTGGAAACGCCAGGATTGGTCTAGAGATGTCCCAAAAATGTCCCACTCCGATACCCATCGATAACGCCGGTCCAGTCTAACCGAGCGGACCCGCGAACCCGGCGCGTCGCCCTAACGCCTGCGCGAGAGGCCCGCGATGAGCGGTTTCATCTCGCCGATCTCTCTGCGCTGCGATTCGATGATGCCGTCCGCAAGCTTGCGCACGCGCGCGTCGCGAATCCCCCACGTTCGCTGGTCATTATGGCGACCGAGTGGTGTGGAGTCATCGCCTTCATGTAGGAAACGTCGTCGACCGTAGTCTGGCTGCGGACGAGCCACAGCGCGACGATGAAGACCCCCGCGGCGACGGCGAGGATCGCCGCGTTCGCCGCGCGGTTCAGTATCGGCGGTGCTCACGTTCAATGCGCTGCTGACATTGCTGGGCCGGCGTTCTAGGCAGTCGATATACGACTTAATGCGACGCGACCC
>JBKJPI010000620.1:0-5569 GCA_046595235.1 Burkholderiales bacterium
GTTGGGTGCGGCACGTAACGCCCTGCGCGCCCATGAGCACCACGAGCGCTTACCCATGGTACGAAGAGCACGTGCGGGCCGGCCGCGTTTGATGCTGCAGTCGGACCGGCGCGGGCGTAGCGGATGACGCTGCAACTCGACGGAAGGCTCACGGCTCTGCGGGAGCAGAGGCCTTTCCCGCGATTTTCGCCTGAAGAGATGGCGCGCCGTCGGCGTGTCCTTCTCGCGGCAATGGAGCAGGCGGATGTGGACCACCTGCTCGTCTGCGGCGAGCAACGCTCCGGTTCCGGCGTGCCATGGATCACGGGCTGGCCGGTAACGACGGAAGCGCTCGTCGTCGTCTCACCGCGGGACGAAAACCTCATGTTCATGGAGTGGTACAACCACTGGCCGCTCGCGAAGCGTATGGCGCATGCCACCGAAGTTCGGTGGGGCGAGCACGCCGGCATCGACAAGGTGGTGGACGCGCTCGAGCGGCGAGGCGCAAAGCGGCTGGGTGTAATCGGGCCGCTCTCGTACCGCAAGGGTAAGAAGCTCGAAGGCGCATTCTCACTGGTCGAAATGAACCGCAGGTATGTGGAGCTGCGCCTGATCAAGTCCGCCGAAGAGATCGACTGGCTCCGCATCGGCGCTGCTTACTCCGACGCGGCGATTGACGCGTTACTCCGGGAGTTAAAGCCAGGACTCACCGAGCGCGATCTGTGGGATATCACCGAACACGCCTACGTGCCGCACGGCGGCGTCACGCAAATCCACTACTTCGGCGCGACATCGATGCAGAACCCCGACTGCTGCGTTCCGCGGCAGTTTCCGGAGAACCGCACGATTCGCGCCGGTGATGTGGTGTTCTGCGAGATCAGCGGCAGCTTCTGGGATTATGCGGGGCAGGTGCTGCGCACCTTCGCAGTCGGTGGCGAGCCGACGCCGCTCTACAAGGACCTCTACGCAGCTGCCGAAGCCGCTTTCGACGCGATCGCGGCGGTGCTGCGTCCCGGCACAACGACGCGGCAGATCATCGAAGTCTCGGGTGTCATCGAGAAGGCGGGATTCACCACGTGCGATGACATCATGCACGGCTACGGTGGCGGTTATCTGCCGCCCGTTCTTGGCAGCCAGAGCCGCCCCGCCGGGCCGATGCCTGAAATGACGCTGGAAGCTGGAATGTGCGTGGTGGTTCAGCCCAATCCGGTTACGAAGGATCAGCGCGCGGGCGTGCAGGTCGGCGAGCTTGTGCACATCACGGAGCACGGCTTCGAGCGCCTCCACAAGGCGCCGCGCGCCCTGTTCCGCGTCGGGTAGCGATCTTGCATGGAAAAGGCGCGCGCCTTTTTCCCAGAGGACTATATGCAGCAAAAATTCGTAAAGCAGGCACCCGCGGGCGGGAATCCCATCGAGCCCGAGATGAATCCCGGCGATCAGGCGCCTTCCGGTTCAGCAGGGACGGGCGACAATTTCTGTCCGAAGTGCAGCGGGAGCGGGATTACAGACGACACCGGCATGCGCTGTGAGCATTGCGGCGGCACTGGGAAGGTTGCCGAGGGGGTCGGCGGCGCGTAACCGAGAACCTTCTCGGCGGGTGTCGCATCGCACATTCGACGGGAGATCCATCGGACCGCACCCGCTTCAGGCCTCCGCATTGCTCAGGTATAAAGCATGTGCATCCTGGTAGCAGAAGACATTGCGGACACGCGGTATCTCATGAAGCTCTTGCTCGAAGGAAAGGGCCACGCGGTACTGGAAGCAGCAAACGGCAGGGAGGCCGTGGAGTGCGCGCTCAGCGAGCACCCCGATCTCATCCTGATGGACTTGAGTATGCCGATAATGGATGGCCTCGCCGCCACGCGCTGCATTCGTGAGAATAGTGAAACTGCGGATATTCCCATCGTCGCCTTGAGCTCGCACATGCACGATCCGCTCTGGCGCGATCGGGCCATGAGCTGCGGCTGCAATCAGTGTTATGCGAAACCCCTCGATTTCGAAGGGCTCGATGGCCTGCTCGCGTTTGCGTCGAAGACCTCGTCAGCCAATTCGGGCTGAGCCCCGCACGCGTTGAACGCTGCTCGTGAGCGAGCAGCAGGCTCTTTATGCCGGCTCCGCCGCGCCTGCGGTCTCTTATCTGCCTGTCATAGTACTATCGAGCTCTCGGGTCGCTGACCTGAAACTTGGAGGCAGGGCTTGTTCATCGGACACTTCGCAGTCGCGTTTGCCGCAAAACGGCTCGCGCCCACGGTATCGCTCGGAACGCTTTTCCTTGCTGCACAACTAGCCGACCTGATGTGGTCCGTGCTGGTGCTGCTCGGAATCGAAAAAGTGGAGGCGAGTCCAGGTGCGACGGCACTGACGCCGCTCGACTTCGTCCACTATCCGTATTCGCACAGCCTTCTTGCACTGATCGGCTGGTCACTGATCTTTACCCTCTGCTATACGTTCGCGCGCCGCGCGCGCATGGGTGTAGCGATCACGATCGCAGCCGTCGTGCTGAGCCACTGGTTCCTCGACCTCATCACCCATCGCCCCGATCTGCCGCTGACACTTGGCGGCGCTCATAAGTTCGGGTTCGGCCTCTGGAACTCCATACTCGCAACTATCCTCGTGGAAGGGACGATCTTTGCGGCCGGCGTCATTCTTTACGTGAGGGCGACGCGGCCGGCCGACGGGCTTGGAAGTCGCGGCTTGTGGGCGCTCGTCGTATTTCTTGTAGTGATGTATTTCGTAAGCATCTTCGGTCCACCGCCGCCTTCGGGCACCGCTGCTGCGTGGACGGCAATGGCGATGTGGCTGCTGGTGGCGTGGGGATACTGGGTCGACGCACATCGGCGACCGAGCCGGAGGGTGTGGGACTAGAATTACTGGAACAAAGGCTCGGGCTGAGGAGGCGACATGACCATGATGACCACGGCACTCACCGTCAACGGCAAGCGTCATTCTGTCACCGCGCAGGACGACACACCGCTCCTCTGGATTCTGCGGGAGCATCTGAAGCTCACTGGAACCAAATACGGATGCGGCGTCGGCCAATGCGGCGCGTGCACCGTTCACCTCGATGGCCAACCCACGCAGTCCTGCCTGCATCCATTAAAGGATGTAGCCGGTCGCCGCGTCACGACGATCGAGGGTCTTTCGCCTGATTCGAGCCACCCCCTCCAGAAAGCGTGGCTGGCGGAGCAGGTACCACAGTGCGGTTATTGCCAATCCGGTCAGATCATGCGCGCCGCAAGTCTCCTGAAAGAGAATCCGCGGCCGAACCGCGCGCAGATCGTCGACTACATGAGCCCCAACATTTGCCGTTGCGGAACCTACGTTCGCATCGTGCGCGCCATCGAGCGCGCGGCGAAGGAGGTTTGAATGAAAAAACCTACGTTGCTTCCTGCTTTGCAGGGCATTTCAAACCGGAGCTTAAACGGCGATGGCCGCTCCGACGAATCTACGTCGCCGGCTGCTTCGCAGGAACGCGAGTATCAGCCCGGGCGGCGTCGCTTCATGGTGGGAACCGCGGGCCTCACGCTCGGCATCGTCGCCGGTGTTCCGCTGCCGGCCACTCATGGAAGCGCATTTGCTGCCGCCGCTCCGAAGCAGACAGTGATGAACCCGTGGGTCACGCTCTCCACTGACGGCACTGTGTACCTCATGTCGCCTGCCACCGAAATGGGGCAGGGATCGCTGACCTCGATTCCCGTGATACTGGCAGATGCGATGGACGCGGACTGGAGCCGCGTGAAGCTGATCGCCGCCCCGCCCAACGACAAGGTCTACGGCAACCCGCGCTTCGGGAATGCGATGTACACGGCGGGAAGCGCGACGGTGACAGGCTATTTCACCCTGATGCGCCAGTTCGGCCAGCAGGTGCGCTACGTCCTCATGGACAACGCAGCCCGAAACTGGAACGTGCCGATGACCGAGCTTGCAACCGAGCCGGGTGTAGTGGTGCACGCGAAATCCGGCCGCAGACTGCACTATGGCGAGATCGCAGCCTTCGCCACAATTCCCGAACGAGCGCCCGAGATCGCGCTCGATCCGCTGGACAAAGTGCAGTGGCGCCTGGTCGGCACCGATGTCCCGCGTGTAGACGTCCCGAGCAAGATCAACGGCACCGCGCAATACAGTATCGACGTTCAGGTCCCGGGAATGGTGTATGCGACGATCCTGCGCCCACCGGTGGAAGGTGCTGCGCCGGAGCGCATCGATGACGCCGCGGCCAAAGCGATCGACGGGGTAATCGGTATCGTCCCCCTGAAATATGGCTTCGGCGTGCTTGCCCGCGACCCGTGGAGCGCCTTCAAGGCGCAGAACGCGCTCAGGGCCACGTGGAGCCGCAAGGCCACGGGCTGGGGTCACTCCAGCGATAAAGGCTTCGAGGCGTTCACCAGAATCGCGCGCGACCCCGCGCGCAAGGGCGTCACGTGGGATGTAAAAGGCGACGTGCATGCTGCGATGAAGCGCGCGGCAAGCGTTTTCGAAGGGGAGTATCGCGCCGACTACGCCTATCACGCCCAGATGGAGCCGCTTAACTCGGTCGCGGCGGTGTCGCCCGCGGGCGATGCGGTGGAGATCTGGTGCGGCACGCAAAGCCAGACGACCGCGGTCACGGCGGTGGCGCAGGCGCTCGGCATTCCCGAGGATCGCGTGAAGTTGAACCTGATGCTGATGGGCGGCGGCTTCGGGCGCCGGGGAAATCGCGACGTCGAGTTCATCGTCGATTCGGTGTTGATGTCAAAGGCCGCGGGCCGGCCGGTGAAAGTGATGTGGACCCGGGAAGACGACGTGCATCACGGCCGCTTCCGGCCGCTGTACGTGAACAGCCTGAAGGCGGGACTCGATGCGTCCGGGAACATCATCGCGTGGCACCACCGAGTAGTGTCCGACCGCGTGCTTGCCTTCATGGACCCGGTGCGTTTTGCGACATCCAAAGGGCGCGACAACATCGCGATGCGCGGCACCGAGATCCCGACCTACGATATAGGCGATCGCCTTGCCGAAGGACTGCAGGAAGATACCGGCGTGCGCACTGCCGCGCTGCGCGCGATCGGCGTGGGGCAGAACGCATTCGCGAATGAAGTCTTCATGGACGAGATCGCGGAGAAGCTCAAAATCGACCCGGTCGCGTTCAGGCTGCGAAACCTGACGAGCGCGCCTCGCGCGCGGCATGCGGTCGAAGAGGTCGCTCGCATGGCGAGCTGGGGACGCCCGCGTGCGGGACGAGGCCTGGGGTTCGCGTATCTCGATTACAGCGGCACCCAGGTCGCGGGCATCGCCGAAGTGTCGGTCGACGCCTCGTCGGGTGTCATCAGGGTGCACCAGTTCTGGTGCACGATCGACGCCGGCGTCGCGGTGCACCCGGATAACATCATCGCGCAGAGTGAAAGCTCGATCGTTTACGGTCTTGGGTTGGCGCTGACCGAGCGGATTACGATTGAAGACGGCAGGGTGCAGCAGTCGAATTTCTTCGACTATCACGTGCCGCGCATGAAAGATATCCCGGAAATGCACATCAAGCTCATACAAACGCCGAATCACCCAACCGGCGCGGGCCAGATGGCCACGCCGCTCGTGGCGCCGGCGATCTCAAACG
>JBKJPI010000178.1:0-2873 GCA_046595235.1 Burkholderiales bacterium
CACCGACGCGATCCGCGAAATGCTCACCGCCGCGCTCTCCGTCAACATGTCGATGGTGACGGTGGCGCAAGGCGAAGTGGTGAAGCGCCTCGCCGGCTGGGCCGCGCTGCTGGCCGCACCGACTTTGATTGCAAGCTGGTACGGGATGAACTTCGTGCACATGCCGGAGCTGGCAGGACGGTGCAGTTACGCCGTGCTGATCGTGATCACCACGGTGGTGGTGGGGGTGTTGTATCGGGTGTTGAAGCGGGCGAAGTGGCTTTGATTCGCCTCCGAGCAAATCAGCGCGCGGACTCGCGGTTCGCCCATTCCAAATTGTTTCGGTACAACACCGTAACTGGATCGAGGCGATAGGCCTCGGAAAACGACAGGGCAGCTTCTCGACTACGTCCTAGGCGCATGAGCGTCACTCCTGCATTGTTGTGCGCCAACGGATTCGCGGGGTCGAGTTGTAGTGCCTCCAGATACGACGCGAGCGCATCCTCCTCTTTTCCAAGCTGCGTCTGTAAAGCCCCGATCTTGGCAAGCAGCGATACTCGCTCCCCCAAAGGGCGTCCCGGCGCGACACGCTCGCGGGCCTGTGCGATCTGACGCTCCAACCCATCGCGTAGCGATCGGGCCCAGCCCAAGTTGTTGGCCGCGAGTGTGAAGTCGGGCTCCTGCTTCGTCACTTGGGCCAGCAAGGCTTCGCCCTCACCTACGCGCCCTTGCTTGAGCCTGACAACAGCGAGATTGTTGCGAAGCTCACGGTCTGAAGGAAAACTATCGAGCCCGCGCAACAGCAAATCCTCCGCTTCGTCCAATCGATCGGACTGGATCAACGTCAATGATTGCCCCACGTAGTGGGCACGATCGTGCTTGAACGCCGCGAGAGCCCGCAAACGCTCGGGCCCATCCGGGATGCGCCTCTCGTAGACTTGGTGCGCGGACCACCCGAGGCCAAATGCAACTCCCAAACAGATCAACGGAACGAGCGGACCTGCAACGCGGTCAATTGGGCGCACTGGATTCATGGGCACCATTGCAACGCGGACAGCCTGATGGGCTCAGTTGAGAAAGCCAGGGTACGACTAACTGTGTGCAAGGTCTCGCATCCGGCGACGTCGAGAAACACAACATCGCGCGCCACCACATGCGCCAGCAATGGGCGCTCCCAGCCCTTGGGAGACTGGAAGAAGATTCCTTCGCGTACGCACACGCCGTCCGATTCACTCAGATAGCGGGCGTGCTGCCCCGATGCGAATCGCGAGTAAAGACAAGCCGACGCAGGCCAGGATGATGACTTGGCTATCGTCGTAATTTCTCGCGCCGAGGTCATCCAATAGTCCGATTCGAATCTTTCCGGCCGCGCGAACCTTGCAATCTCATTCAACCAGACGTAGGCATAAGGAAACAGCCTTGCGTGATCGACCGCTTGAAGCCCGAGAGTCGCCATGAGTGCTACCGCTCCAACGCGTGGAAGTCGACTCCATGTGAACGCGGCGACCAGAAACAACATGGGAAACAGAAATAGTACGTGGCGCGCCTCGTTGTACAGACGCGCGCCCGAGGCCACCAGCACAACGAGGACCAACGCGGCGGGTACAAGAAATACCGCGACCGCGACCCGGACCTCCCAACGCGATCGGACCTGCAGCAACAGCGGCGCTGAAAGAGCTAGTCCCGCAATGACGACCAGCGGCAGTTTCGCTCCCAGCCAGACTGGCAAGTAATACCACGGCAGAGCGTCGGCACGCAGACACTCCCCCCACGTCACCGTGCATCCTGGCCACGGGTGGCGCGACATGTAAGTGACCGCGTCCGTGACGCTGATCGGGTCGCCCCAAAACACCGGATACAAAGCCCAGGCCAGCAGGAGCGACACGGCGCCAGCCAGCAACAGCCCGCCCACGAGGCTGCGCCACCGCGAACGGTGCTCGCTGAAAAGCAATAACAGCCCCGCCACCGCCACCGGCACGACAAACATGAAGCCTGTGATACGGATAGACAGCAAGAAGCCGACCGCCAAGCCAAGCCACAAGTAGTCGGTGCGCTTGCTCGCCGCCGCCGTATCAGGCGGCACAAGCAGCAGCACTTGCAGTCGCCACAGGCACAGTAGCCAAGCGATCGCGAACGGGATGTCCTTTATGTTTATCGCGGCGTGACCCAGCAGATATGGGTTGGTGAAGAACGCCAGAGTCCAGGCGCGCGCGGCGAATGCTCCGATTCCCCAATCTAAGAGGATGCGCAGGAACACCCACGCACCGTACGCGAAGAGTAAGAACGCGGCGACGTGCAGGGCGAGCATCTCGCCGGTTCGACCAGAGACATCCTGGTGGCGGGCCAGCGGACCCGCCAGAACGGCGCGAACTGGCGCCGCCATCATCTGAAAGCCAATTCCATAGTAGCGGTCGAAATGATTGTCGAGTTCGTCCATCGCATTGGCACGAGCTTCGAGTCTGCCTTCGACGGCTCGGACATTGATGTCCCACGTCAGGCGCTCAAACGGATCGTCTACCGTGAGGCCGTTCTCGACGCTCAGGCAAAGACCCAGCGCTATCGCGAGCACGAAGACCAATATAGATGTGGCGTCCAGCCAAGCCCGGGGCGAAATTCGGGAGGGGGGGTGCGAGACGCCTGCGCTCACATGCGGCATGAGACGTGGCTTCTCAATCGGACTTTTTTCGCGACTCTGCCCGCGCGAGCTCAGCATCCAGGTACGTGAATGATCGGGCAGCGGACTCGTCAAGCGATAGCCAACCGTAGACTTCGCGATTATCCAAGTACTGCGCAACACCATTGCGCCGCGCACTCTCGGAGAACACCACGTACTCGTGTCGGCCGGTATCGTCGATGTAACTCAGGTTCTCGATAACATCGCGTCTGACCAAATA
>JBKJPI010000659.1:0-5785 GCA_046595235.1 Burkholderiales bacterium
GTAGCCTTCGCCGCGTCAGTTCGGAAAGTGCGGCATTCCCGCCTGCTTGCCTTCGGGTAGTTGGGTGCGCGCGACGTTGAGCAGCATCGCCAGCATCGCGTAGTAACCGCCGATCGCGAGCAGGTCGACGAGATTCTGCTCGCCGAACTGCTTGAGGGCGCGCTCGTACGTCGCGTCCGACACGCATCGGTTCTGGAACGCTTCGGTCAGCACGTCGTAAACGACTTCTTCGTCTTGCGCCATGCCGGTGGGTCGTCGGCCATCCGCAACTGCCTGCGCGATCTCGGGCTTCAGCCCCGCTTTGAGCGCAAGCGGATGATGCGCCTGCCATTCGTAGGTCTGCGTCCACTGGCGCGCGGCGATCAGTGTGGCGAACTCGGCAATGCGCCGATCGAGCTGGCATTTGAAGCGCAGATATTCGCCGACTTTCTGCAGCGGCGTCATCAAACCGGGGCTGCGAAGCAGCACGTTGAATGGCCCGCGCACTTCGCCGCGCGGTCCCGACGCAAGCTCCGCCGCAGCTGCGCGCTGATCCTCTGTCATGTCCTCGGGGGTGAGCCGGCCCATGCGCTCGCGCGATGTTTGAGCTGCCATGTCGCAATCCTCGCTATTCGTTTTCGGGAAGGCGCTCAGTGTAATCTCGGGAGCCCGCCGGGCGCCAGCCAGGAGGCGCGCCGGTTTTGCACCAGGAGGACTTTTTGAGTATTACCAAACCCCCGCTCCTTGAAAACGCGACGCGCGATCTCGCGGCTTTCGGTGCAGCACTGCGCTACGAAGACATTCCGCGCGAAGTGATCGAACGCATGAAGTCGAGCGTGCTCGACAGCATCGGGTGCTGCCTCTATGGTGCGACGCTGCCGTGGACGCTCAAAGTCGCTGACTTGGCCGAGGGCGAGGGCGCGTCACCTGCAGCGTCATTCATCGGGCTCGGCCGCAAGAGCTCGATATCGCTGGCGGTGCTCGTTAACAGCACATCCGGGCATGCATTCGAGCTCGACGATATTCACAAAGAGTCGATTATTCACGCGGGCTCGATCGCGACGCCGGTCGCGCTTGCCTTTGCGGAAGCGCAGGGCGGCGCGTCAGGCCGCGACCTTCTCACTGCGATGGTTGCAGGCTACGAGATCGGGCACCGCGTCGGCAACGCGGCGACGATGAGTCTTTTCTTCAGAGGCTTCCATCCCCAAGGCACCTCGGGTGCTTTCGTCGCCGCCGCGACCGCGGCGCGCGCGCTGGGACTTGGGCCTGAACAGTTCCAGCACGCGCTCGGAATCGTAGGGTCGCAAGCGGGCGGGCTCATGGCCGCGCAGGAAGGTGCCATGGTAAAGCGCTTCCACAGCGGACGCGCGGCGCAAAGCGGCGTCTACTCGGCGCTTCTTGCGAAATCAGGGTTCACGGGCATTCTCGATGTTCTCGAAGCACCGTATGGCGGCTATTTAACGACGCATTCGGATGCGCCGAATGCTGAGCGCCTGACCGCCGGCCTCGGCACTACATGGGAAACTCTGCAGGTCGGTTACAAGCCGCACGCGAGTGTGACGAGCATCCATACCGCGCTCGATGGGCTCGCGGCTGTAATGCGCGAGCAGCGGTTGTCAGCTGACGACATCGGACGCGTGGAAGTGGGCTTGAGCCCGATGACCCACGTGCACTGTGCATGGAAATACCAGGCGCAGGGCGTAACCGCTGCCCAGATGAACCTGTACTACGGTCTGGCCGTGATCGCGATCGACGGCGTTGCATTCACCGAGCAGTACCGTGAGGAGCGGCTGCGTGATCCACGCATCCTTGCGTTCATCGAACGTATCGTTGCCCGCGTCGATCCCGAGATCGAACAGAGGGGCGCGGCTTTCCGTCACGCGGCGCGCGTCTCGATCATGGCACGCGACGGTCGCGTCTTCGAGAAGCTTCTTCTTCACCGCCGCGGCAGTCCCGAGAATCCGCTTAAGCCCGCGGAGATCGAGCAGAAGTTCCGGCACGTGGTCGCGCCGTGCGTCGCACCCGCGCGTGCAGCGGAAATCGTCGAGCTCGTGCAGGCGCTCGAGACACTCGAAAGCACGCGTGAGCTTATCGAGCTCATCGCGGCGCCGGTGTCAGCATGAACATCGCACTCCGGCGAAGATTTGCATAACGGAATTTATAAAATCGCACGCTATTCGTTGAAGGAGATCGATCGTGGCACAGGAAAAAACCAAGGCTCGGCGCATGCGCGAGATGCTCGAGAAAGGCGTCGTCGTCTCGCCTGGTGTATTCGACGGCTACAGCGCGCGGCTCGTGGAAAAAATGGGATACGAAGCATGCTCGATGACTGGGGCGGGTCTCGCCAACTCACGCATGAGTCAGCCGGACGTCGGCATCATGACGCTCACCGAGAATGCCGAAGCGTGCTCGCGTCTGGCGAACACGATATCTATTCCGATGATGGCGGACGCGGACACGGGCTACGGTAATGCCGTCACGGTCTATCACACCGTGCAGTATTTCGAGCAGGCGGGCGTCGTCGGCATCAACATCGAAGATCAGGTGAGCCCGAAGCGTTGTGGCCACATGCGCGGCAAGGCACTCATCGACGCCCGCGAAATGGGCAAGAAAATCGAAGCCGGCCTGAAGGCGAAGAGAGATCCGGATTTCATCATCAACGCGCGCACCGATGCGATCGCGGTCGAAGGCATCGATGGCGCCATCAAACGCGCGAAGCTGTATCTCGCCGCCGGCGCGGATATGGTTTATGCCGACGCGATCGAAACCGAGGACCAGATGAAGCGCTTCTGCGACGCCGTAGCCCCGGCGTGGGTCAGCATCAACATGGGTTTCGGCATTCGCTCGCGGCCGACGACGCCGACGTTATCCGTGAAGCGCCTCGCAGAGCTTGGTTTCAGACGCGTGAGCCTCGCGCGTATGTTGCCCGCAGCGGCGATCATGGGCATGAAGCGTGCGCTCGAGATCATGCAGGACAGCATCAAGACGGGTGAAGTGCACGATCGCCCCGATCTTCTTGTCGGTATCGAGGAGATCACCGAGCTCATGGGCTACGCGCTCATCAATCAGCTCGAGAGCGAGTTTTCGCTCGAAGATGATCTGGCAGAGCGTTACAAAGGCGAAGGCGTCGATTTAGTGAGGCGCGGCGGGCACTGATTCAAGGGTGAACACCGAGCGTTTTAGTCATGCGATCAATCCTGGAACGCGCGTGCGTCCGTCGATTCCCGGCAATATCGTGCAAAGCAACTGGAGAAGATCCGATGCGAATCGAAGATGAGAGGCAGAGCACTAACGTAGAAGACAGGCGTGGCGGCGGCGGGGTAATGACGGGAGGTCGCCTCGGTCTGGGCGGGATCGTCATCGCGCTGGTGGCGTCGTACTTCTTCGGTATCGACCCCAGCATCATCATGGGTGGCTTGCAGGGCGACACTGCAGGAGTCCAATCTTCACCCGGCGGGCCCGCGCCGCAGCCGCCGCAAGGCGACGAGCAGTCTTTATTTGTATCGCGTGTGCTCGCATCGACCGAAGACACGTGGACCCGGCTCTTCAGCGAGGCCGGCCAGCAGTATCGAGCGCCGAAGCTCGTACTTTTTACCGGTTCCTTTCCCACGGCGTGCGGGATGGGTCAGGCCGCGGCGGGACCGTTCTATTGTCCGGGGGACAGCAAGGTTTACATCGACCTGCGCTTCTACCAGCTCATGCGCGAACGCTTCAACGCAGCAGGCGATTTCGCGCAAGCGTATGTCATCGCGCACGAAGTGGGGCATCACGTGCAGCACCTGCTCGGAACCATGAAGGAAGTCGACGCCCGGCGCAATCGCGTCTCGAAGGAGCAGATGAACGCACTTTCTGTTCGGCTGGAGCTGCAGGCCGATTGCTTCGCAGGGGTGTGGGCTCACCAGGCCAATCGCACACGGCGCATTCTCGAGGCCGGTGACGTCGAGGAGGCGATTCGCGCGGCAACGGCGATCGGCGACGATACGCTGCAAAAGCAGTCGCAAGGCCACGCGGTTCCGGATTCGTTCACGCATGGCACGTCCGAGCAACGGGTGCGATGGCTGCGCCGCGGCCTGGAGAGCGGTGATGTGCGCACGTGCGACACCTTCGCGGCTCGGCAGATATGAAGCGGTCCGCGTTCACAAACGTGCGTGCGTGTTTCGCTCCTGCGGTGCTCACCGGCGTTACCGTCCTACGAGACCGGTCATCCCGTGGGCGACGCGACGACAATGAGTCTGTTCTTGTGCGATACGTTTTCAGCACGCCAGTTGCCAGATACCTGCTGGGTTTCACCGTCGCCTGCTTTTCATGTGTCTGCCTCGCGCAGGCGTATCCCGCCAAACCGGTGCGCATCGTCGTGACGGCCCCGCCCGGTGGATCTGACGATTTCATGGGGCGCCTGATCGCGCAGCGCCTGTCCGAGTCCATGGGGAAGCGATTCATCGTCGACAACCGCGCCGGAGGCGGCGCGCTGATCGGCCGCGAATATGTCGCACGTTCGGCGCCCGACGGCTACACCCTGCTCATGGCCGGGAGCGCGATGGCCGCCTTGCCGGCGCTTCGTCCCAACGTGAAGCTCGATCTGCTGCGCGATTACACGCCGATTACCCTGTTCGCAACGTATCCGCTCATGCTGGTCGTGCACCCGTCCGTCCCGGCGAGCTCCGTGAAGCAGCTGATCGCTCTCGCGCGGGCGCAGCCGGGCAAGCTCAACTTCGGCTCTTCGGGCACCGGCCAGGGCCCTCATCTTGCGACCGAGCTCTTCAAGTCGATGGCGAAGATCGACATGGTGCACGTGCCTTACCAGGGCAGCGGACCGGCGTACGTGGGACTCATGTCGGGACAGGTGGACATGAATTTCGGCGTCATCGCTGCGGCGTTACAGCAGGTGAAGCTGGGCAAGGTCCGGCCGCTGGGTGTGAGCGGCGCGAAGCGCACGGCGGCGGCGCCCGATATCCCGACAATCGCGGAAGGCGGGCTGCCTGGATACGACTTCCCGTCCTGGATGGGTGTATACGGCCCCGCCGGAATGCCGCGCGAGGTGGTCAACACGCTGAACGGTGAAGTGCACAAAATGGTGGTGGTGCCGGAGGTGCGCAAGCGCATGGTGGATTCAGGCCTGGATCCCGAAGCCAGCACGCCGGAGCGGCTCGAGGAAATGCTCAGGGCGAACATCGTCAAGCTCGGTAAGATCGTTCGCGACGCGAACATCCAGCTGGAATAGGAGCCTCATGTTCAAACCGTTTCCGGCGGTCGGCTTGACGGCGACGCCCACGAATGCGGCATGCAGCACGGCTCACCGAAGTTAGGACAGCCCTCATGACCCTCTCCCTCGCCTCGAGCTGGGTCTGACGAAATAACGGCCGCGAAGCTGACGCGGCGGCGGGCTCACCACCACAGAGACTGAGCGCGGCATCGATCAGTCGAAACGAACCACGACTTTTCCGATCTGCGCATTCGATTCTATGTAGGCCTTCGCCATCGGCAACTGATCGAACGGGAACACGCGATCGATCACAGGCACGATGCGCCCGTCCGCAATCGCAGGCATGACGTCTCTATTGAAACCACGCGTCGCCTCCGCGCGCATCGCTGGGGTGAGCGGCGCGTTCGAAATGCCGAAGATCTCCAGGCGCTTGCCGTGCGTGGACTCCAGGTCGAGCACGGCTTTCATGACACCGTCGACGTAACCCACGATGGCGAGCCGTCCGAAATTCCCGAGCGATCTCTGGCATGCACCAAACACCGTGCCGCCGACGAGGTTCACTGCGAGATCGACGCCTTTGCCGCCCGTGGCTTCCAGCACCTG
>JBKJPI010000412.1:0-7143 GCA_046595235.1 Burkholderiales bacterium
TATGCGTCATATCGAGCCCGGCCATCACCTTCAGCATTTCACCCGACATGTGTACGGACGAGCCCGTACCTGACGAGCCGAAGTTGATCTGGCCCGGACGCGCCTTGACGAATGCAATGAGCTCCTTCACGGTCTTCACGGGGATCGATGGATGCACAACAGCTACATTCGGCACGCCCGCGATGTAGGCCATGGCCGCGAAATCCCTGATCGGGTCGAAGGCGAGCTTTCTGTAAAGCGCCTGATGAATCGCGTGAGTCCCGACAGTGCACAGGAAGAACGTATAGCCGTCCGGCGCTGCCTTGGCTGCGAGCTCGGCACCGATATTGCCGCCGGCGCCGGCTCGATTGTCGATGACGACCTGCTGACCCCAGCTCGCAGAAATTTTCTGGCCGACGACGCGCGCCATGATGTCCGCGGTGCCTGCCGCTGGAAACGGCACGATGATACGAATCGGCTTTGTCGGATACGTCTGCGTCAAGGCAGGCGTGGAGAGCGCCGCAACGAGAAAACCACCAATGCCCACGACGAGCTTACGCATAGCGCCCCCCTGAGTTGTCGACCCGCCCTGCTCTTTTGGCTTGACCCACGTTTCCGACCACGCGAGGCACGCACTCGAAGACTGACGATCGCCGCGCATTTCCAGCCACGGCGCGTCGGGCGCAAATCGGCCGTTCACCTCGATCTGCGCCGACTTCGCGGGAAAGAACGTGCTGTAAACGCCGATCGGCCGGTTGCCCATGCCCGGTGCCATCGTGAGCACGAACGGGGCCATGCAGTCGTACCAGGTGAGCACGACATGCTCATTCTCCGCCGTGACAGTTTCAACGGCCGTCGAATGCGGCGCACCGCGGCGGGCAAACTCCGCGTCAAATACTGGAAGGGTCGCGTCGGAGAAGGCGGGAAACAACAGCGTCTCGATCGTGCGCTGAAGCCAGCGCGCGACGGCAATGTTGTCGCTGTAAATCTGCACCGGTGTATCGACGAGCGGCGACTGCATGAACATCGCATGGCCTGCGCCGGCGGGACACCAGAGCACGCGCCAGTGACTCACGCGCGAGGTATGTGACTTGCCGCCATCGGCGCTCAACCGGATGAACGAGTTCTCGCCGGTCATGATCACGTCATTGGGATCGACGGGCTGCTGTGCCATGATGCTCTCCTGTTATTTTTTGCGCTGCACTAGCTGCGGACATTGCGCTCGGAACGTCTGTCATTGCACCGAGATGTTCGCCGAGCGCACGAGGTTGCGCCACTTCTCGGTGTCCTTCCTTACGAAGGTAGCGAAATCCTGCGGTGAGCTTGCGACGGGCGTTGCACCCAGCTCCCGCATGCGCTGCTGGATTTCAGGCAAACCGAAGATGCGCCGCGTCTCGGCCTGCACTTTCAGCACCACTTCGCGCGGCGTTTTAGCCGGCGCGAAGATGCCCACCCACGCGGTGGCCTCGAAACCCGGCAGCACCTCGTTGATCGCCGGCACGTTGGGCAGCGCCGGATTGCGCTCGAGGCTTGCGACGCCCAGCGCACGGAGCTTGCCGGACTGCACCATCGACATGACGGCGGTGATCTGATCGAACGCCAGCGACACGTGGCCGCCCATGACGTCGTTGAGCAGCGGGCCCGTTCCCTTGTATGGGATGTGGTTGATGTCGGTCTTCGTCACCTGCTTGAACAGCTCGCCGGTGAGATGCGTCGAGCTTCCTGCGCCCGAGCTGCCGAAGTTGTACTTTCCCGGCTTCGCTTTGAGCTCGGCTATAAGATCCTTCAGGCTGGCAGGTAGTGAGGGATGCGCAACCAGCACGTTGGGAAAGGTCGCGGCAAGCGTCACCGGCGTGAAGTCAGCAAGGTTGTCGTAAGGCAGTTTGGGATTGACGGCCGGGCCCACGGCGTGAGTCGAAGTGGTGCCCATGAGCAGGGTGTAGCCGTCCGGCGCGGCCTTCGCCACGACGTCCGAACCGATCGCACCCGCTGCGCCGGCACGGTTGTCGATCAACACCGTCTGGCCCCAGGCCTGCGTCATTTTGTCGGCAAGAAGGCGCGCGATGATGTCTGTCGCTCCGCCCGGCGGGAAAGGCACGATCCAGCGCACCGGCTTCACCGGATAGTCGGCGGCATGCGCGGCTCGGGTCGCGAAACCTGCGAGTCCGCCAAGCAACGTAGTGATCCCCAGAATGGCAGTTACGAGCTTCATGTCGTCGATTCTCATTGCGTTTTTACGTTGGCCTGCTTCACGATCGCTGCAAAGGGCTTCAGATCCTTGCGCAGCGCTCGCATCAATTCCTCTGGCGTCGAAGTCACGTTCTCGAGGCTGATCGCCGATATCTTTGCAACGTTTGCAGGCTGCCTCAGAACGCGGGCGACATCCCGATTCAATCACTAAACGATATCTGCTATTTCTCGCCTTGTCGTGTGATCCATGCAAACTGCCCCGAGCGTGCAATAGGCGCGCTCGTGCTACGCTGAGGTTGAACCTATGGCTGCCCGCAGGAGAACTCGTGCAAAGCCCGCGCATTTTATCGATCCTGACCGCTGTCGCACTGCTTTCTGTAAGCGCGACGCCGCTCGCTCAGAACTACCCGGCCAAACCCATTCGCATGATCGTACCGCTGGCTCCCGGCGGCGGCACCGACATCGCAGCGCGCATCACGGGGCAGAAGCTGACGGAGCGGTGGGGGCAACAGGTGATCGTCGACAACCGGCCGGGGGCAGGCGGCAATATCGGGGCGGAGATCGTGTCGCGCGCAACACCCGATGGGCATACGTTGCTCGTGAGCAATCCGGGGCCAATCGTGGTCAACCCCTGGCTCTTCTCAAAGCTGCCTTTCGATCCGGCGAAGGACTTCACACCTGTGGTAATGCTCGCGCCAACTTTCTACGTGCTGATCACGAACCCCTCGGTGCCGGCGAACTCGGTGCGCGAGCTGATCCAGTTCGCGCAGAAGCAGCCGGGCAAGCTCGTGCTTGCTTCGGGCGGCTTCGGAGCGCCTTCGGATCTGATGGGAGAAATGTTCAAGATTCTGGCGAAAGTCGACGCGGTGACCGTGCAATACAAAGGGGGCGGACAGGCGATCGCGGATGTTCTCGGCGGTCAGGCGAGTATGTTCTTCGCTGACATGATTGCAGCGATGCCGTACGTCAGCGCCGGCCGTGTGAAGCTGCTGGCCGTGGCAACGGCGAAACGCATGCCGAAGCTGCCGGACGTGCCGACGCTCGTCGAGTCAGGCATCGCCTACGACGCAATCGGCTGGTCGGGAATGTTCGCGCCCTCGCGCACGCCCGCTGCGGTGGTTATGAAGCTGAACACGGAGCTGCGAAGCATTCTCAAGCTGCCTGATGTGCAGGAAAAACTTGCGAGTGACGGGAATGACTTTGGTGCGAACACGCCGCAATCGCTTGCGGCGTTCATCGGAAGCGAGAGCGCGAAATACCGGGCTGCGGTCAAGGCGTCGGGACGGCGGCTGGATTGAGTGCGTCATCCGCGCTGCAATCAGCTTGTCTGACGCCGATGCGGAACTGCTCGCGAATTACATTTCCGGAATGAAGTAGCCCAAACGCAAAATCCATTGCGTTTGGGATGACGGCCGAGGGCTACGAGGAGACGGCATGACACGCCACACTTGTCACATTTTCGTGAACATCGTTGGAGCGATGCTCACACTGATCGCTTGCAATACTTTTGCGCAGCAGTACCCGACCAAGTCCATTCGTTTTCTGGTCGGTTTCGTGCCAGGCGGGAGCGTGGATATTCTGGCGCGAGAGCTTGCGGCACCCCTGACAAGCGCGCTGGGGCAGTCAGTGATCGTCGACAACCGCGGCGGTGCGGCAGGGCTTCTCGCGGCAGAGGCCACCGCAAAGGCGACGCCGGACGGTCACACGATCCTCATGGTCATCCCGAATCATGTCATCGCGCCCAACGTTTACGCGAAGATCCCTTACGACACGATTCGGGACTTCACGCCCGTCGCGCTCGTCGCCAGCGCGCCTTTCATGCTGCTCGCGAATGTCGGAGTTCCCGCGAGCACCCTGAAAGAGTTCATCGCGCTCGCCAAGTCCAGGCCCGGACAGCTCAACTACGCGACGCCGGGGCTGGGCTCGATTCAGCATCTGTCGAACGAGCTCCTCAACAGCATGGCGGGGATCAAGATGGTGCATGTGCCTTACAAAGGCGGCGTGCCGGCGCTGATCGACACCATCGCAGGTGCGGCAGCGGTCACCTTCATCACCACGGTGCAGGGTCTGCCGCAATTCAAGGCGGGAAAGGTGAAGACCTTCGGCGTCTCATCGCTGAAGCGCGCTGCCGTGCTCCCCGATGTGCCGACCCTCGCGGAAGCGGGCGTGCCGGAGTTCGAATCGGTCGTGTGGTTCGGCGTGCTGGCGCCGGCGAAGACACCGAAGCTCATCGTAGACAAGCTCAACGTCGAGATCACGCGAATTCTCAATACGCGAGAGGTGCGCGATCGCATCACGCAGCAAGGCGGCGAGGTGATTGCCGGCAGCGTCGAGCAGTTAGGCACTCTGATTCGGAACGACCTGAAGAAGTGGGCCGCGGTGGCGAAACAAGCCGGCGTGAAGCCGGAGTAGGACGACTCTCATGCCGAAGATCGAATCAGTGGCGGTGTGTATCGCGCGCGTCCCGCTCGACAATGCGGTGACGTTTTCCACTCGCACCGTAACCGCACGCGAGTACTGCCTCGTCAAAGTGCGCTCGACCGAAGGTGTCGAAGGCCTCGGCTACTGTTATGCCGTCAACACCTCAGGGCGTTTGCTCTCCGTGGCCGTGACCGACCTTCTCGGCCGGCACCTTGTCGGCCAGGATTCGCTGCGAGTGGAAGGGTTGTGGCAGGAGATGTATCAGGACGCGCTCCTGCAGGGGCGCGTCGGTGCGGTCATGCGGGGGTTGTCTGCAATCGACATCGCGGTCTGGGACCTGAATGCACGCAGTGTGAAGCTGCCGTTGTACAAATATCTGGGTGCGATGGTGGAAGATCGCGTACCGGCGTATGCAAGCGGCGGATATTACCTCCCCGGTAAAACGCCGCAGAAGCTCGGGGAAGAGCTTGGAGGCTACGTCAAGGACGGCTTCAAAGCCGTGAAAATGAAGATTGGCCGGCTCTCACCTCGCGAAGAGGAAGAGCGTATCCGCGCGGCGCGTGACGCAATCGGCCCGGACGTGCTGCTCATGCTCGACGCAAATAATGCATGGGAAGACCTGCCTACGGCGCTGCGCTACATGGAGCGGCTCGAGCCGTATGAGCCCTACTGGATCGAGGAGCCCTTCTCACCCGACGATCTCGACAACCATGCGCGGCTTGCGGAGCGCACGCGCGTTACGGTTGCGACCGGAGAGATTGAAGCCGGGCGCTGGCGCTTCAAGGAAATGCTCGACAAGGAGGCCGCCGGCATCCTGCAGACCGATGCCACGGTATGCGGTGGCGTCAGCGAGTGGCGGCGCATCGCTGCCACTGCGGCAAGCTACGGCGTGAAAGTCTCGCCGCACGCCTGGCACGACGTCCACGTGCATCTCGCAGCATCCGCGTGCAATGCGGGTCACGTCGAGTTCATGCCGGACGATCACATCGTCAACTTCCGCCGCCTCATCGATCGCCAGCTGGTAGCGGAGCGCGGTGTTTTACTACTGCCGCAGACGCCGGGCCTCGGTTTCGCCTTCGATGCGGACGCAGTGGCCCGCTACGGCACGCGCGAAACCGGCAGCAAGGACGTCTGGCAAACCGTGCGTTGACCGCACGCCAGCTCAGAACCTACTGGTCGGCTTTGGCTCCCGACTCCTTGATTACTTTTGCCCACTTGATGATTTCAGCGTCGATGAAGGCGGCAAATTCCCGGGGCGTATTGCCCATGGGTTCAGACCCCGCACTGATCATGCGCTCTCGCACGTCCGGCAGTTTCAGAATCCTCACGCTTTCGGCATTGAGCTTCGCGATGACCTCCCGCGGAGTATTCGCCGGTGCGAGCAGCCCGCCCCATGTGCTCGTCTCGTAGCCGCGGACACCGGCTTCGGCGATTGTCGGAACGTCCGGCAAGGCGGGTGAGCGGCGGGCCGTCGTGACACCGAGCGCACGCAGCCGGCCCGCCTTGACCAGCGGCGCGATCGCGACCACGGTATCGAACATCACTTGCGTCTGGCCCGAAAGGAGGTCGGGGTGCGCTGCGGTGCTGCCCTTGTAAGGAATATGCCCCATGGAAATACCGGTCATGCTTTTGAAGAGCTCTCCCGAAAGATGCGGTGCGCCTCCGTTACCCGACGAGGCGAACACAAGTTTGCCCGGGTTTGATTTCGCATATGCAATGAATTCTTTGACCGAGCTCGCCGGCACCGCCAGATTGACGACGAAGACCAACGGCACAACGTGCGTCAGCACGACAGGAGCAAAATCCTTCACCGTGTCGAAAGGCAGTTTGTTGTACAGGCTTGCATTGATGGCGTGACTGCTCGGCACCAGCGCCAGCGTATAACCATCGGCGGGTGCTTTTGCGACCACATCGCTGCCGACGATGCCTGCAGCGCCGCCACGATTGTCGATCACGACAGACTGCCCCCACGCATCGGTCAGCTTGGCTCCAATCAGCCGCGCTGCCAGGTCGATGGCGCCACCGGGCGTTGCCGGGACAACGATCCGAATCGGTTTGACCGGAAAGTTTTGCGCGAGGGACGCAGCGGGAACGGTTAATGCGGCACAGACAGCGAGCGCACGTGAGATCGTCATCGTTTTTATCCTTGCGTTGAGGTGCCGCGTTGCTTGCGCCAGAGGTCGTACGCGGTGCGCGTGTCGGCGTTCGGCGGATAGGTGCCTGGCAGGGCGGCCCCGGCCCTGACGCGCTCCAGAACAAAAGCTTCCATTTGCTCCTGCTCGGCGGCGTCGGCTGCAACTTCGTCGACGAGGTGCTGTGGAATCGCCACGACGCCTTCGTCATCGCCGACGATCATGTCACCCGGATAGACCGCGACCCCGCCACACCCGATCGGCACATTCAAGTCGATTGCGTGATGGTGGATGAGATTGAGCGGCGCGCTGCCGCCCGCGCAGTAAACCGGAAAATCCATCTGCGCGATCGCGCCGCTGTCACGCACCGGACCGTCCGATACCAGGCCCGCCGCGCCTCGCACTTTAAGGCGCGTCAGGA
>JBKJPI010000595.1:0-5187 GCA_046595235.1 Burkholderiales bacterium
GACCTTTCTGCTCGCCCATTTCGGTCACCAGTTTTCCGAACCAGTCGTCGTTGCCGGCTTCTATGCCGAGCTTCCCCTTCCACTTGGGATTGAGCAGGTCCTCGTATGTTTTCGGAAGGTCTTCTTTTTTCACCGCGTTGGTGTTGTAGGCCTGGACCCACACCGACAGGAACGTCGGCGCCCATTCCCGATGCGCGGGCAATGCTGCGGGCAAGAGGTTCTTGTGGTGGGGCGAGGTGACTCGCAGCAATGCTTTCTCTCGATAAAGCACCTCGAGCTCGCCGGAACCGGGGTGGACGACATCGACATCGAAACGGCCGGCAGTGAACTCGGTAAGCATGCGTTGCAGCACGCGATCGCCGTTCGAAGGCCAAGTCCTCACCTTGATGCCGTATTTCTTTTCGAACGCAGCGACGATGTGCGCCATGTTCGACTCGTTCATGGACGTGTAGAACATGAGCGTGCCTTCCTTGCGCGCGCCCGCCAGCAGGCGCTGCTCGCGATCGGCGCCCTCATACATCGCAAGCGGCGCCTCGGGGCGCTGCTGCGCCCATGCAGAGCCGCTTGCCCATACGGCGAAAAGAAGGAGGGCGAGAATCCGGTGCAGTGCATGGGTCATGTCAATTCCTTCAATGGCCAGGTTGATTGATTGCGATGCATTTTTCCGGAGGCATATAGAGATAGGTTCTCTGCCCGACGGCTGTATTCACGGAAGGATGGGCGCGCGCAAGCAGCAGACGCTCACCTACGCTCACCTGAAAATCGAGATACTCGCCGAGAAATACTCTCGCGCGCACGGTGCCTTCGCAGACGTTGATGCCCTCGGGTCGCTGCTCGGAGAGCGCGATATCTTCCGGCCGCACTGAAAGCAGCGCCGAGGCGCCTTGATCGAGGCGCTCGACGGAGCAGGCGACGAGCTCGCCGATCGCGCTTTGCACTCGATAATGGTCTGCTCCATTCTCTGCGGCGACGACGGTGGCTTCGATGAAATTGGTGGTGCCCACGAAGTCCGCTACGAATTTGTCGCGCGGCCGCTCGTAGATGTCGTGCGGCGTGCCGATCTGCACGATGCGGCCCTGGTTCATGACGGCAATCTCGTGCGAGAGCGCCAGCGCTTCGCACTGGTCGTGCGTCACGTAGACGGTGGTCAGGCCCAGCTCGTGCTGCAGGCGCTTCAATTCGAATCGCATCCGCTCGCGCAGCTTCGCATCGAGGTTCGAAAGCGGCTCGTCGAGGAGAAGGAGCTTCGGCTCCATCACGAGCGCGCGCGCAAGGGCGAGGCGCTGCTGCTGACCGCCGGAAAGCCCGGTCGCTTCGCGGTCTGCGAGCGCTTCGAGCCCGACGGTTTCGAGCACGCGCATCACCTTCTCCTGAATCTCACGCCGGCTTCGTTTTGCGCGCCCGACCTGCAGTGGGAAGGCCGCGTTCTGAAACACGTTCATGTGCGGCCAGATTGCGTAGGACTGGAACACCATGCCGAAATTGCGCTTGTTGGGCGCGACGAAAGTGTTTTTCGCCGAAGAGTAAACGACGACGCCGTCGACCCCGATCTCACCTGACTTCGGCCGCTCGAGTCCCGCGATCGAGCGCAGCGTCGTCGTCTTGCCGCAGCCGCTCGGCCCGAGCAGCGTAAAAAGCTTGCCCGCAGGCACTTCGAAGCTCACGTCCTGCGCGGCCTTGACGACGCGTCCAAGATCGTCGGTGTATTCGGTGCACAGTCCATCGACTTTAAGCATGCAGCTTATCTCTCCTAAACTTCCTTCAACCCAAAACGTCTGCCGAGGATCTGGGCTGACATCACCAGAAAGAATAGCGCGATGATGAACATGACGCCGAGTGCAGAAAGCTCGACGTACTGTCCATTTTCCCAGAGCTCCCAAATTACGATGGAAACGACCTCTGTGCCCGGGCTGTAGAGCAGGATCGAAGTCGAGAGCTCGCGTGTCGATACGATCACGATATAGATCCAGCCCGCGATGAGTCCCGGCTTGAGAAGCGGCAGCAGAATCCGCCGGAAAGTGGTGCCCCACGAGGCGCCGCTCATGTGCGCGGACTCTTCCAGCTCCTTGTGAATCTGCAGCATCGACGTTGTGTTATAGCGCATGCCGTACGGCAGAAAGCGCGTGAGGTAGGCGAGGAAAAGAATCCACAGCGTGCCGTACACGCCGATATTCACGTTGAGATAGAAGATGAGGATGGCGAGGCCGAGCACGATCCCCGGGAACATGAGCGGCAGCGAAGCCAGGTTATCCAGCAGCCACCGCCCGGGCATCTTCGTCTTGACCGTGATCCAGCAGATGACGGAGGTCACGAGCATGATCACGGTCGCGCTGCCGGTTGAAAGCACCAGTGTGTTCCACACCGCATTTGCCAGGGGCGCGTAATTGAGGACGAACCGGTACGGATTCAGAGTGAGGTTCTGAAGCGCGGCGATCGAGGGCGGGCTGTAGAACTTCTGCAGCGACGACCAGACCAGCACGAGGAACGGCAGCGCCACGATCAGCAGGAGGTACGCGATGAAGATCGCGGCCGTCAGGTAACGCCATTTTCCGAGGTCGACCGGGCGCGGGCGGAAACCCTTGCCGGTGATGGTCGAGTACTTGCTGCCGCGGCCGGTCAGGCGCGACTGGAAGTAAATGCCGAGTGTCGTGATGAGAAGCAGCGTCACGCCGTACGCGCAGGCGAGCCCGATCTGACTTGGATACTGATGAATCGCCTGATAGATCGACGAGGTGAACACGTGGATGCCGACCGGGAGCCCAAGCAGCGCGGGCACCTCGAACGATTCGATCGATCGCACGAAGAGGATGAGCAACGTCGCAAAGATGGCGGGCCACGCGAGCTTGAGCGTCACACGCCACGCCGTCTGCAAAATACTTGCGCCGCTCATCATTGCCGACTCTTCGAGGGCGGGATCCATCGAGCGAAAGGCGGCCGTCATCAGGAGGAAGGCCATGGGGGAGTAGTGCAGGCCATCGACCCAGATCATTCCCCAGATGGAATACACGTTCACGAAGACGTAATCGGTGCCCAACAGGCCCTGAAGTGCCAGGTTGATGAGGCCGATCTTGGGACTCGCCAGGAAGATCCAGGACACCGTGAAGAGGATGCCGGGAATGATCAGCGGAATGAGCGCAAGGCCGAAGAACACGGTCTTGAAGGGCGTGTTCGTCCGCTCGTTCATCCACGCCAGCAGCGTTCCTACGCAGAACGCGAATACGGCCGAGCCCGCCGCGTAGCGCAAGGAGTTTAAAAAGAGCCGCGCCGTCTCGGTGCTTGCATAGGCGACGCGGTAGTTTTCGTAGGTGAACTGCGCCGCCTTCGAAGCGGTACGCGGGGTGAAGAAGCTTTGCCAGAGCAGGAAACCGAGCGGCATCAACGCGAGATAGGCGACGATCGCCACCGAGAGCGCGATGGCCGCCCATTTGAGATCGATTCGTCGCTGCATCCCTCGCTGGGTCCTCTCTCATTGCCGACAGCCGGCCGCCTCGCTCTTTCTGGATCGATTATTCCATTCCCGGACAGCTTCTGTCTAAAATACATGAACTTTTCCAGTTTTTTTGACACCGGATGAAACCAGGCCAGTTTGTCTACTATGCCCCGCGCACGATTGAGGAAGCGGTAGCGATGCTGGCCGCCGTCGCGCCCGAAGATGGGCGCGTGATTGCGGGGGGCCAGAGCCTCGTCCCCGCCATGGCGCTGCGGATGGCGCAGCCCGCGCATCTCGTCGATATCAACGGTGTTGCAGGTCTGGACCGACTCGAGGTGGAAGCCGGCGAGCTTTGTATCGGGGCGTGCGTGCGTCACGCCGCCTTCGCGCACTCCGTTGTGGACGGGCCGCTGGGGCCGCTGCTCGCCAGCGTAGCGCGGCACATCGCGCATCTCCCGATTCGTACCCGCGGCACCTTTTGCGGCAGCATCGCGAATGCAGATCCCGCGTCTGAATGGTGCCTCGTCGTGGCCACCCTCGGCGCGAACATGGTGGTCCGAAGCACCCGCGGCTCGCGCACCGTAGCCGAGCCCGGATTTTTTCAGGGCATCATGACCACCGCCCTCGCGCCGGACGAATTGCTGGCCGAGACGCGCTTGCCGGTGCTCGCGGCGGACACGCGGTGCGGTTTCAATGAATTCAATCGGCGTGCGGGCGATTTTGCGATCGCCATGTCGCTTGCGGCTTATCGCATCGAAGGCGGCCTCATCGTCGAGCCACGCGTGGGGGTCGGCGCGGTCGAAAGCCAGCCGCGACGCATTCCCGAAGCCGAAGCCGCGCTCCGCGGGCACGCGCCCGGCGCCGAGTGTTTTCTTGCGGCAGCGCAGGCAGCGGCGGATGCGGTGAGGCCGATCGATGAGAAGCCGGAGCTCGCCGCGTACAAGCGCGACGTCGTTCGCGCGGTCGTCAAGCGTGCGCTCGAAGCCGCGGAGAAAAGTGCGTGATGCGCACGAGGGACTGACGATGGCTTCGAACGAGACTGACATCACGCTCACCGTAAACGGCGCCGACTATCCGGTGCGGGTCGAGGCGCGTCGCACGCTGGCGGACACGCTGCGCGATCAGTGCGGGCTCACCGGCACCAACTCCGGATGCGAGCACGGTGTCTGCGGCACGTGCACTGTGCTCCTCGATGACGAGCCGGTGCGGGCGTGCCTCATGTTCGCCGTGCAGGCGCAGGGAAAAAAAATCCGCACGGTGGAGGGGCTGGCCGACGGCGATCGGCTGCATCCGCTGCAACAGGCGTTTATCGATAATCACGCACTGCAGTGCGGCTTCTGCACGCCGGGGTTTCTCATGCTTGCGGTGAGCGTCCTCGAGCACGAACCCGATATCGGCGACGATGACCTGCGCGAAGCCCTGTCATCCAACCTGTGCCGGTGCACCGGATACAAGAACATCATCAAAGCCGTGCGGGCAGCTGCAGTCACGATGCGCGCGCCAAAGACGGGGCGCTGAAATGGGCGCATCCAGCTTCGATCCGGTGCTTAAGAAAAAGTGGGTCGGGCAATCCGTTACACGGCTCGAAGATCTGCCGCTCGTCACTGGCCGCGGGCAGTACGTAGCGGGCATCTCCTTTCCGCATCAGCTGCACATGCGCGTCGTGCGCTCCAGTTACGCGCACGGCAGGATCGTCTCGATCGACATCAGTGCTGCGCGTGCGGCGCCCGGCTGCGTCGCGGTGTGGACCGCGGCCG
>JBKJPI010000685.1:0-2859 GCA_046595235.1 Burkholderiales bacterium
CTTCAACAGGATGTAGTCAGCGTCCTTACCCGCGCCGCGCCCTTCCTTGATCTCCGTTGCCATCGCGCGCGACACGACGTCGCGGATCAGGTCGAGCGCCATCCATTCGACGAAGAACTGCGTGCGCGCCGCCACATTGCGCTGATAGAGCGTATGGAGCATCGCGTGACCGGTGCGATCGGCTGCGGCGCACGCGCGTTTGACCGGCCGTTCTCCGTAATTGCTGGTGTGGCCGCCGAAAGGACGCTGGTAGATCTTTCCGTTGTCGAGACGATCGAAAGGCATCCCGAAATGCTCGAGCTCGACAACGACCTCCTGTGCCTTGCGGCACATGAATTCGATCGCGTCCTGGTCTCCCAGATAGTCGGAGCCTTTCACAGTGTCGTACATGTGCCAGTGCCAGTTGTCAGGTTCGTCGTTCCCGAGAGAAGCCGAGACGCCCCCCTGGGCAGCGACGGTGTGCGAGCGCGTGGGAAACACCTTTGACAGCACCGCAACACGAAGGTTGGCATGAGCCAGCTCGAGTGCAGCGCGCATTCCGGACCCGCCGGCACCGACGACCACGGCGTCGAACGTCCTCCTTGCAATAGCCACTAGTAAACGCCCCAGAGTATTTGCCACGCCCAGACGCCGTAGGCGACGAGCGTGAGGATTACGAGAACGTACAACACCAGACGAACCCCGGTGTCCTTTACGTAATCCATGAAGATGTTGCGCACGCCGACCCACGCGTGCAGCAGGATGCTCAAAATGAAGAAGATGGTTGCGAAGCGCATCACAGGCACCTGCCACAACGCACGCCATGTGTCGTAGTCGCGCCCAGGAACTGCCGCGAGCACCGCGAGGAAGAAGAGCGTGTAGAGCAGCATCACCACGGCGGTGACCCGCTGGATCAGCCAGTCGCGCCATCCGTAGTGCGCAACCGTCGTCAGCTTGCGCTCTACCATAGCACTGCGCCCACGATCGCCGTGACGGCAAAGCCCAGGATCAGCACCGCGTAGGCGGTAACACGTGCGCCGGGCAACTGGATACCGAGCCTCAGGTCGAGACCAAGATGGCGGATCCCCGCAAACGCGTGATGCAGGTACGCCCACAGGAACCCGAGCAGCACGAGCTTCATCAGCGGCTGATCGAGAAATGCGCCGAGATCGGAATAAGACTGCGGCGACCGGAGGCTTCGCTCGAGTCCGATGAGAAATAACCAGAGAAACAGAAAGAGAACCGCCCCGCTCACGCGATGCAGGATCGAAACGATCGCCGGCGCGGGTTGCCTTATCTGAAAGAGATTGAGGAATTTCGGTCTTGCTTTGGACATCCGGAGGCTTTCTTTTACGGGCTGCATGCGTACGAGGCAGCGGGCTTTCTTCAGAGCGTGAAGTGAGACGAAACGTGCTTCTCGAACCCTGGAAATTTTAACAGCTTCGCGGGGTTAGCGAAACTTGGGCTTCGCATGTCATTCGCCTTCAGCCGCGATTGCGCGAGTTTTGACCGTGGGTACGGCCTCCGATATCATCGAGGTCACGTCGGCGCTGACGTTTGCCGCGGCTCGCGGCCGCGCTCCACGCCTCGTTTTTCAGCTGCAAAACCTTCAGGAGTTCTTGAATGAAACGACCCATGCGCGTTGCCGTTACCGGAGCCGCGGGACAGATCGGATACAGCCTGCTGTTCCGGATCGCAAGTGGTGAGATGCTTGGCAAAGATCAGCCGGTCATTCTCCAATTGCTCGAAATTCCGGATGAGAAGGCGCAGAAAGCGTTGAAGGGCGTCATCATGGAACTCGACGATTGCGCATTTCCGCTGCTGCAAAGTGTGATGCCCACCGCGGACGCGAAGGTAGCGTTCAAAGACGCGGATGTTGCATTACTCGTTGGCGCGCGGCCGCGCGGCCCCGGCATGGAGCGCAAGGATCTCCTCGAAGCAAACGGAAAGATTTTCGGACCTCAGGGCCGGGCGCTTTCGGAATGTGCAAGCCGTGACGTGAAAGTGCTTGTAGTGGGTAACCCTGCGAACACCAATTGCCTTATCGCAATGAAGAACGCGCGTGAGCTGAAGCCTTCGAACTTCACCGCAATGATGCGGCTCGATCACAACCGGGCGCTCTCGCAGGTTGCGCAGAAGGTGGGAAAGCCCGTGACGTCCATTCGCAGGATGAGCGTGTGGGGCAATCACTCGGCCACGCAGTATCCGGACATTTTCAATACTGAAGCCGACGGCAAGAAGGTGTGGCCGATGATCAACGATCAGCAGTGGCTCGAAAAAGACTTTATCCCGACGATTCAGAAACGGGGTGCCGCGATCATCGATGCACGCGGGCTGTCATCTGCGGCAAGTGCCGCAAGTGCCGCAATGGACCACATTCGCAGTTGGGTGCAGGGCACGCCGGAAGGCGATTGGGTCAGCATGGGCGTTCCTTCCGACGGAAGCTACGGCATTGCGGAAGGCGTCATCTACGGCGTCCCCGCAACCTGCAAGGACGGGCGCTACCAGATCGTGCAGGGTCTCGAAGTCAGCGATTTCAGCAGGTCGCGCATGCAGTCGACCCTCAAAGAGCTCGAAGAAGAGCGCGACGCCATCAAGAACCTGCTCGGTTGATTCATATGTAGTCCATCGTGAAGGCGGTGCCCAATTCAGGCGCCGCCTTTTTTTTGAAATCGAGTGGGTCCCGTCTCGATTCCGCGGCACCGAGGCGATGCGCCTTTTTCCTTTCAATCGAGGAGTAAACATGAGCGCCAACAACGCGTCTCCTGCCACCAGGTCCAAGAAGTCTGTCGCGCTGTCGGGTATCGCAGCCGGCACGACGGCGCTCTGCACAGTCGGGCGCAGCGGCAACGACCTCAACTATCGCGGCTACGACATTCT
>JBKJPI010000138.1:0-3625 GCA_046595235.1 Burkholderiales bacterium
ACGACGTTCTGAATGTCGCAGGACACAGGCTCGGCACCATGGAGATCGAATCGGCGCTCGTCGCAAATCCGAAAGTGGCCGAAGCCGCCGTTGTCGGCCGGCCCGACGAAGTGACGGGTGAGGCGATCGTTGCGTTCGTCGTGCTGAAGCAGGCGCGGCCCGAAGGCACGGACGCTCAGGCCCTGATCAGCGAGCTTCAGAGCTGGGTCGCGAAAGAGATCGGGCCAATCGCGAAACCCCGCGATATCCGTTTCGGAGACAATCTTCCGAAAACACGCTCCGGCAAGATCATGCGCCGCCTTCTGCGGTCGATCGCGACAGGTGAAGACATCGTGCAGGACGTCTCAACCCTTGAGAACCCGGCGATCCTCGAACAGCTGAAGCAGCCGATCAGGTAGGCCGGACGGGGAACGACGCGCCCGTGATCCGCTCGAGCCTGAAAGGCCAACGGCTCGTCGCGCTGTTTTTCCTGGGCTGTTTGCTGCTCAACTACCCGTTGATCTCCCTCTTCGCAGGCGCGGCGGAGATCGCAGGCATCCCCGTGCTTTACGCCTACGTGTTTTTTGCATGGGCCGTTCTCATCGCGCTGATGGCGCTGATCGTCGAGCGGCGCAGCGAGTAGCACTGCATGCTGACCGCGGCGGTCATCGTCATAGCCTCGTTCCTTTACGTCGGGCTGCTATTTGCAATTGCGCGCTACGGCGACAAGCGCGCCGATGCGGGCCGCAGCATCATCGCAAACCCGTATATCTACACCCTCTCGCTCGCGGTCTACTGCACGTCGTGGACGTTCTATGGAAGCGTTGGCCGCGCCGCGACCAGCGGCATCGGTTTCCTGCCGATCTATCTCGGCCCCACGCTCATGGCCGCGCTGTGGTGGTTCGTACTGGTGAAGCTCATTCGCATCAGCAAGGCGAACCGCATCACCTCCATCGCGGATTTCATCGGTTCGCGATACGGCAAAAGCCAGCTCCTTGGGGGCCTCGTGACCGTCATCGCCGTACTCGGCATCGTGCCGTATATCGCGCTGCAGCTGAAGGCGATATCCACGAGCTTCTCGATCATTCTGAAGTATCCCGAAGTCGTAATGCCGAACCAGGAGGGCGCACCGCTTTTCCTCGGGGACAACACGTTCTACATTGCGATGCTGCTCGCCGCGTTCACGATTCTTTTCGGCACACGGCACCTGGACGCGACCGAGCGGCACGAAGGCCTCGTCGCGGCGATCGCGTTCGAATCGGTCGTGAAGCTGCTGGCCTTCATCGCCGTGGGTCTCTTCGTGACGTTCGGTATGTACAACGGATTCGGTGACGTGTTTGCACGGGCGCACGCGCGTGCCGATCTCAACGCCCTTCTCATGCTCGGCGGAGCCGGCGGTAACTATGTCACGTGGGCTTCGCTCACGTTCGTGTCCCTTTTTGCCATCATGTTGTTGCCGCGGCAGTTTCAGGTGGCAGTCGTCGAGAACGTCGACGAACGCCACGTAGCGAAGGCGCTGTGGCTTTTCCCGCTGTATCTGCTTGCGATAAATATTTTCGTGTTACCGATCGCGCTCGGCGGTCTGCTCCATTTTCCCAGCGGCCGCGTCGACGCAGACACCTTCGTGCTGACACTGCCGATGTCGGAGCAGCAACCCGCCCTCGCCCTGCTCGCGTTCATCGGCGGACTTTCGGCCGCGACCGGCATGGTCATCGTGGAAACGATCGCCCTCTCCACCATGGTTTGCAACGACCTGCTCATGCCCGCGCTTCTGCGCTGGCAATGGCTGGCGCTGGCCGAGCGGCGGGATCTGTCGGGGTTGCTTCTGGGGATCAGGCGCGGCGCGATCGTCGTGATCCTCGTGCTTGGCTACCTCTACTTCTACCTTGCGGGCGAAGCCTATGCGCTCGTCTCGATCGGCCTCATATCGTTCACGGCCGTCGCGCAGTTCGGTCCCGCCATCATCGGCGGAATGTACTGGAAAGGCGGCACGCGGCTCGGGGCCGTCTGCGGGCTCACGGCCGGTTTCAGCGTGTGGATCTACACACTGCTTCTGCCCTCGTTTGCCAAGTCAGGATGGCTTCCGATCACGTTTCTCGCAGAGGGGCTTTTCGGGAGCGAGCTCCTGCGTCCGCAGAATCTCTTCGGCCTCGGAGGGCTCGACGAAATCAGTCACTGCGTTTTCTGGAGCCTTGCGCTCAACGTCGGCTGTTACATCGGGGTCTCGCTCGCACGCCCGCCAGGGGCTACCGAGCACAGCCAGGCAACGCTCTTTGTGGACGCGCTCAGGCATCGTTCCGGCGCGGGCTCGCAGTTTTGGCGCGGCAGTGCGTCAGTGCACGAGCTTCAGAATCTCCTTGGCCGCTTCGTAGGCCCGGAGCGCGCACGCGAAGCACTCGCTGCCCATGCCGTCGCGCGCGGCCTGCCGAGTCTCGACGCTCTGCCCCCCGACCCAGCGCTCGTGCATCACGTGGAGTCTCTGCTCGCGGGCGCGATCGGCGGTGCATCTGCACGCATCATGGTTGCCTCCGTCGTGGAAGAAGAGCCATTGAAGCTCGACGAAGTTCTCGCGATCATAGACGAGGCCTCGCAGGCGCTGGCACACAGCAGGGCGCTCGAGGAAAAGTCACGCGAGCTCGAGTCTGCAACGAATGAGCTTCGCGCCGCGAATCACAGGCTTCAGGAGCTCGACCGCCTGAAAGACGACTTCATCTCAACGGTAACGCACGAGCTGCGAACGCCGCTCACCTCCATACGCGCATTCTCCGAGATCCTGCACGACAACCCGGCACTCGATGCGGAGCAGCGTCTGAAGTTTCTCGGGGTCATCATCCGCGAATCAGAGCGCCTGACGCGTCTCATCAATCAGGTGCTCGATCTGGCAAAAATAGAATCCGGAAACGCGGAATGGCAAAGCACTCGGATCGACATGGCAGAAGTGATCGACGATGCCGCGACCTCTGTGAGCCAGCTCTTTCGCGAGCAGGCGGTAGAGCTGCACGTGAATGTGGCGCCGGAACTGCCCGCACTGGTGGCCGATCGCGACCGGCTGCTTCAGGTGCTGCTCAATCTGCTGTCGAACGCGGTCAAGTTCTGTGGGGCCGCGAATGGTTGCGTGACGATTTCCGTCCGACACGACGATTCGGCGGTGCGCGTGGATGTCGCCGACAACGGCATCGGCATCAGCGTGGAAGATCAGGCGCTCATTTTCGAGAAATTTCGACAGAGCGGCGACACGCTCTCGCAGAAGCCCGCGGGCAGCGGGCTGGGTCTTGCGATCTCTCGCCAGATTATCGAACATTTCGGCGGTGAGCTCTGGGTGACGAGCACGATCGGCATGGGCGCGACCTTTTCGTTCACGCTTCCGGTCCGCAACCCGTCGGGGACAGGGGCTCTGCCTGACGTCCCGGGGCGGGCGTTTCCGCAGGCGGCGTGACCCCGGAATGAAACACGTGTATCTGGCAGAGGACGACCCGAGCATTCTCATGTCGCTCGAATTCCTGCTTTCAGGGGCCGGATACGAGGTCACCACTGCAACGAATGGCGGCGATGCATTTACCCTGGTGCAGGATCGGATACCGCACCTCCTCGTGCTCGATATCATGCTGCCTGTCATGAACGGATTCGAAGTGTGCCGCCGGCTGAG
>JBKJPI010000056.1:0-4721 GCA_046595235.1 Burkholderiales bacterium
ATCTTGCCGGGAAGAAACCCGCCGCGGGCGCTCCCGCGGCGAGCATCGGAACAACGCCCGAAGGCGGCGCCCGGCTGCGCTTCGATTACGACATCACGCGGCGGTAATATCCACGGCTCGCGTTAAACACGGGTCTTCGATGACGACGAAGCGCCCCGTCATGCATGCCCGCCGTCTGCACCGCCGCTCGTCTCGATAACGTCCACGAGCGAGCGCACCCACTCCTGAATGTTTTCGCGCCACTCTTCAGCCTTTGACGCGCTGAGCCCATTCTCGATCGCATCTTCGTAATACTTCGCAGCGACGTCCACGATGAACGCGTCGCGGGTAGTACGCGGATGCTCGACGGCTTCCATTGCCCACTGGTGCAACTGCCCGAGGAGCTTCTCGGCGCGTTCTTCGCTGTTCACAGCGCGTATCCCGTCATTCGCGTCAGACCATGCTCTGCAATCAAATGGTGTGCCAGTTGCGTGGCCCTTCTGCCCCTGCCGCTAAGGCGCCCTGTCCATTACGCGTTCGCCTGCGGCCTGAGCGGCGGAGGCGAGATATCGCAGAGACCTCGTGGCCGTCCAGCTAGCGGATCACAACGCCCCACGGCAGCGTTCCGACCGGGATATCGGAAAGCTTTGAATTCGTCGCTGTATCGATGACCGAGACACTGCCGGATCGGCCGTTCGCGACGTAGAGTTTCCTGCCGTCCGGCGTGAGCGCCATGTTCCACGGCCGTTGTCCCACTGCAATCGTGGCCGTGACCCGATTGGTCGTGGTGTCTATTGCCATCACGCTCCCATCACGTCCGTTCGACACGTAGACCCGCTTGCCGTCAGGCATCATGGCGAGCCCGTTTGCAAACATGCCCGCCTTGATCGTCGCAAGCACCTTTCGGCTCACGACGTCGATTGCATACACGGTGCTTTCGATTTCGCATGCGACATATGCGAGCCGGCCGTCGGGGGTGAAGGCGATGCCGCGGGGACGTTTACCCACCTTGATCTCAGCCACCTGCTGCCGCGTCGCAACGTCGATGACGTCAACCGTATCCGCATCTTCGGCGCTGACGTAGATCCAGCGCCCGTCCGGGCTGAACACCGCGTGCTCGGGATTGTCTCCGCGCACCTTGATGCTCGCCACGATGCCCCGGCTCGCTGCATCGATCAGCGTGACGGTATCGTCTTCCTCGATGGCGACTGCGATCAACCGGCCGTCGGGCGAGATGCTGACGCCTTCCGGTGATTTTCCCAGCGGCACCTGGCCCGTTACGACTCTTCTTGCGATGTCGATAATGCGAAGCGAGTTCGATGGAGAATCGCTCACGTAAAGGTGAGTGCCGTCGCGGCTGAACGCGAGTCCGCGCGGCTTCCCGCCGGTGTCGATCCGCCCGGCGACAACGTCAGTAGTCGTATCAATGATCGAGATCGTGCCGGAGCCTTCGTTCGGAACGTAGGCAAGAACTGGGGCACCTTGCGGCGTCGTCGCGCAGCCAGCGACAGCGCCCAGGAGGGCGAGCGTGGTGAGGATGGCACGGTACACAGAAGTCTCCTTACAAAGCGTCGGCGGCGTAATCGGCGAGTCGGGAGCGCTCGCCGCGCATGAGAGTGATGTGACCGCTGTGCGACCAGCCCTTCATGCGGTCGACCACGTAGGTGAGGCCGGAGCTTCCTTCGGTCAGGTATGGCGTGTCGATCTGGGCGATGTTGCCGAGGCACACGACCTTCGTGCCGGGCCCGGCACGCGTGATCAGCGTTTTCATCTGCTTCGGCGTGAGATTCTGCGCTTCGTCGATGATGAGAAACTTGTTGATGAAAGTCCGCCCGCGCATGAAATTGAGCGACTTCACCTTGATGCGCGAGCGTATGAGATCGCGCGTCGCGGCGCGTCCCCATTCGCCCGCCTCGTCATCAGTCTTGTTGAGCACGTCGAGGTTGTCTTCGAGGGCGCCCATCCACGGGTTCATCTTTTCTTCTTCAGTGCCCGGCAGGAACCCGATGTCTTCGCCGACCGGCACCGTGACCCGCGTCATGATGATTTCCGAGTAGGTCTTGTGCTCGAGGGTCTGCATGAGTCCGGCCGCGAGTGTCAGCAGCGTTTTCCCGGTACCGGCCTGGCCGAGCAGCGTCACGAAGTCGATGTCCGGGTTCATCAGCGCGTTCAGCGCGAAGTTCTGTTCGCGATTACGCGCAATGACCCCCCAGACGTTGCTTCGCTGATGCGAGTAATCCTTGAGCGTCAGCAGGACGGAAGTTTTGCCGCTCACTTCCTTTACCTGCGCCTGGAAAGGCTTTTCGTCCTCGAGCCACACGAACTCGTTGATGATGAAGCTTGCAGAGAGCGGCCCGCGCACGCGGTAATACGTCTGCCCCCCCTGTTGCCACGACTCGATGTCCTTACCGTGCTTGTCCCAGAAGTCCGCGGGAAGCTGCCGCACGCCGCTGTACAGTAGATCGGTGTCTTCCAGAACCTTGTCGTTGAAGTAGTCTTCAGCCGCAAGCCCGACGGCCCGCGCCTTGATCCGCATGTTGATGTCTTTCGACACCAGGATCACGTCACGCTTGGCGTGCGCCTGGGCAAGATGCATCACGACGCCGATGATCTGATTATCGGCTTTGCCGGTGCCCGTCGGCAGGCGCGCAGGAAGCTCACCCGTGATCGCTTCGGTCTGCAGATACAGCTTTCCGGCCGCGCTCTTGTCGCCATGTCGCTCGAGCGGAATACCTTCAGCGATCAGGCTTTCGGCACCGCTGACGAGCTCGTCGAGATAACGGCTGGCCTGGCGCGCATTACGCGCGACTTCGGACATTCCCTTCTTGTTATTGTCGAGCTCTTCAAGGATCGCCATCGGAATGTAGACATCGTGTTCCTGAAAGCGGAAGAGACAGGTCGGGTCGTGCATCAGGACGTTGGTGTCAAGCACGAAGAGCTTGGCGACGGACGAGGGGAAGCGGGAGACGTTCGATGCAGGCTTGCGCTGGATCATGAAACTCCCAATGGCTCACGTATTGCGGGGATCAAAGCATCTTTACGAATTCGAGCACCTCCTCGACATGACCTGGCACCTTCAGTCCGCGCCACTCGCGCCGGACGACACCCTCGGCGTCGATCACGAATGTGCTGCGCTCGATACCGCGCACCTTTTTGCCGTACAGATTCTTCATCCTGATGACATCGAAGAGCTTGCAGGCCGTTTCTTCCGCATCCGCCAGAAGATGGAAGGGAAAGGTCATTTTCGTTCTGAAGCTCTCGTGCGATTTGAGACTGTCGCGTGAGATGCCATAGACGTCGCAGTTGTGCGCGTCGAATTCCGCGTGCAGATCGCGGAAGCGCTGACCTTCCGTGGTGCAGCCGGGTGTGTTGTCTTTGGGGTAGAAATAAAGGACGAGATTTCGTCCTTTCGCTTCGCTCAAGCGGAAGTTCGTTCCTCCCGTTGCGGGAAGCTCGAAGTCGGGCGCAGGTTTGTTCAGCACGCTGGAAACTATGGTGACCGAATCGGACGTCCCTTGCAAGGAATTCACGGTGCCAGTGCCTGGAGCAGTATCGCGCCTTTGCTACCTTGCGCCCGCATAGGGTGTAGTCAGAGGTTCGTATGGAACGCCATTATCGTCAGCGAGGACGGTAAGTGCTACGTCTTCGAATGCAGCGGGGCTGGATGCGTCCAGCGAATGATGCGGGGCGTGCTCGAGCTTCGGATAATGTTTCAGCGTCGAGCGGAGGTAGGCAGGGTCGTAGTGTTTCACCAGAAGCTCCTCCACGAAGCGGTCCCATTCACCTTGAAATGCGAGTTGCTGCCAGCGTTGTATCGTCCCCTTGCCGTGCAGAACGGTCAGGCACTCCAGCTGCAGCGCGAGGGCGTCCGGCGCCGAGATGTAGTGCGCATACTCTTCCTTCAGCAGTTGCACACGCACGGCTATGGGCGCGTCGAGCACCACGCACCGGCTCGCCCACATCGAATCGATCAATGCTTCCGGAACACGGATACGCCCGATCTTCCGGCTTTCGCCTTCTACGAACACCGGACGCTTCGGGTCGAAAGAACGCATAGCGCCCCATAGCAGGCTGTCGAACATCTTCTGCGTCGGCTGCGGCTCGTGGGGGATGTTGCCAAGGACGGAGCCGCGGTGCGCTGCCATCCGTTCGAGGTCGAGCACCTGCGCGCCGGCTGCTTCGAGTGCGTTCAGGAGGCGGCTCTTGCCGGTGCCGGTGAGGCCGCAAATTACGCGCCATTCGAATGCGCGCGGGCGCGTCTCGAGGTCCGCGACCACTGCACGGCGATACGCTTTGTAACCGCCGTCGAGGCGCGCGACTTTCCAGCCAACCTGCGAGAGCACGTGCGCGAGCGCGTCACTGCGGCCGCCGCCCCGCCAGCAATAAACCAGCGGTCGCCACGTGCGCGCCCGATCGTTGAGCCGGGATCGCAAATGCCGGGCAATGTTCGCCGCGACGAGGGATGCACCGAGTTTCTTTGCATCGAATGCAGAGCTTTGCTTGTATACGGTGCCGACGAGCGCACGTTCGCTGTTGTCGAGCACGGGGCAGTTGATTGCGCCCGGAATGTGATCGTCGGCGAATTCGCTCTCGGAGCGAACGTCGATCAGCTCGTCAAAATCGGAGAGTTGTGCTACGGTAACCGAGAGCGACCCACGCACCTTGTTCTCGCGGATGTTCCCACGGTGCTCGCGCGTATCGGCTTCGATGGACGCGTTTTCCGGCGGCTGCTTTTCACCGCG
>JBKJPI010000679.1:0-3050 GCA_046595235.1 Burkholderiales bacterium
CGTGAGCACAGAACAACACCGCATCGCCGACGTCGCGACGCTCGAGCGCCTCTACGGGGCGCCTGCGGGTGCTGCCGTGGAGAAGGAGATCGACTATATCCATCCTCACTACCGGCGATTGATCGAAGCGTCTCCGTTCGTAGTGCTGGCGACGTGCGGACCGGATGGCCTCGACGTTTCGCCGCGCGGCGACCCTGCGGGGTTCGTCGAGATCGAAGATGAGAAAACGCTTCTCATCCCCGACCGCCGCGGGAATAACCGGGTCGACAGCCTGCGCAACATCATTGGCAATCCGTACGTGGCGCTTCTCTTCCTGATCCCGGGTGTCGGTGAGACACTGAGAGTTAACGGCCGCGCGATCATCTCCACAGAGCCGCGACTGCTCGAACGGTTCAACATGGACGCACGGCTTCCGCGTTCGGTTATCGTAGTGCGCGTGGATACGGTTTTCTTCCAGTGTTCGCGCGCGATCTGGCGCTCGAAGCTGTGGGATGCAGACCAGCACATCGAGCGCAGCAGCCTGCCGAGCCTCGGCACCATCATTTCGGACATCAGCGAGTCTCGTGTGGAGAAGGAAAGCTACGATGCAGGCCTTTACGAACGTCTGAAATCGAGTCTCTACTAAGGCCGCGCGTGCTTACATCGACCCATTGGGGCGTTTACGACGTCACGGTAAAAGACGGGGAGATCACGGGGGTCAGTGCTTTCGACAAGGATCCAGACCCGTCGCCGATCGGACAATCTTTGTGCGGGACGGTGACCGGCCCGCTTCGCGTGCGTCGGCCCGCTGTGCGCAGGAGCTACCTCGAAGGCGGCGCGGGTGCGTCGCCCCACTTACGCGGAGCCGAACCGTTCGTCGAGGTGAGCTGGGACGAAGCGCTCGCCCTCGTCGCTGCGGAATTAAAGCGCGTCACCTCGCAGTTCGGCAACGCATCTATTTTTGCCGGCTCGTACGGTTGGTCGAGCGCGGGGCGGTTTCATCACGCGCAGAGCCAGGTTCATCGCTTCATGAACGCGCTCGGCGGTTACGTCGCGCATCTGGGCACCTACAGTCTGGGTGCGGCGCGTACGCTGCTGCCGCGCATCCTGATGGACATGGACGCGATGCGCAGCCAGCACACCGCGTGGGTGCAGCTCGAGCGTCACTGCGAGCTTCTCGTCGCATTCGGCGGGATTGCATACAAGAACACACAGGTGAACAGCGGAGGCATCAGCCAGCACGAAGTGCGGCCGTCACTCGAGCGGCTTGCGCACGCCGGCGTGAAGTTCGTCAACGTCTCACCCCTCAGGGACGATCTCGCGGCCCCTGGCACCGAATGGCTTTCGCTGCGACCGAACACGGATGCCGCGTTCATGCTCGCGCTTGCCCATACGCTCATCGTCGAGCGGCTGCATGACGAAGCCTTTCTCAGGCGCTATAGCGTTGGCTTTGACGAATTCAGCGCTTACGTGATGGGCAGTGCCGATGGGATCGCGAAGACCGCCGAATGGGCGGCGCCCCTTTGCGACGTCGCAGCCGACGGCATACGCACGCTCGCGCGTCGAATGGCGAAGCATCGCACGATGATCAGCGTGGCGTGGGCGCTCCAGCGCGGGGATCACGGCGAGCAGCCGTACTGGCTGGGAATCGCGCTGGCGTGCCTCCTCGGTCAGGTGGGAACGCCCGGCGGCGGGTTTGCTCTGGGGTATGGACCCGTGGGCATTGAAGGCGCGAACGCGCGGCCGTTCTCCGGTCCCGTTCTTCCGCAAGGCGACAACGGAGTGAAGACGCCGATTCCGGTGGCGCGCATTACCGACATGCTCGAAAACCCGGGTTCGACCTACGACTTCAATGGAAAGCGCTGCACGTATCCCGACATTCGCCTCATCTATTGGGCGGGCGGAAATCCGTTCCATCATCACCAGGACCTCAATCGACTGGTGCGCGTATGGCGCAGCAAGCCCGAGACGATCGTCGTGAACGAGCAGTTCTGGAACGCCAACGCCAAGTTTGCGGATATCGTGCTGCCCGCCACCACGATGCTCGAGCGCGACGATATAGGATCGAGCTCCCGCGACAGATTCATGATCGCGATGAAGCGCGCCATCGATCCGGTCGGCGAATCGCGCGACGATTACGAGATCTTCACGGCGCTCGCTGATCGTCTTGGCGTAAAGGCGCAGTTCACCGAAGGCCGTTCGAGCGCGGCGTGGCTGCGGCACTTGTATGACATCGCGCGAGAGCGCGCCGGCAGGTTCGATCTGCAATTGCCCTCCTTCGAAGCCTTCTGGTCGGAGGGCTACATCGAAATGCCGCCGCCCGACGAGCCGCCGGTAATGCTGAAGGCTTATCGGGACGATCCCGTAGCAAACAAGCTTCCGACGCCTTCAGGAAAGATCGAGATATTTTCTTCGATGATCGCGTCGTTCGACTACGACGATTGCGCCGGGCACCCGGCGTGGTACGAACCGGCGGAGTGGCTTGGGTCGCCGCTTGCCCATCGTTACCCGCTGCACATGATTTCTCATCAGCCTGCCACCCGGCTCCACAGCCAGTACGACCACGGCAGCGTCAGCCTCGACGCGAAGATCGCAGGCCGGGAAGCGATCACCATGCATCCTGACGATGCGGTCGCGCGCGGTATCGCGGCCGGTCACGTGGTTCGCGTATTCAACGACCGCGGCGCGTGTCTTGCCGGCGTGCGGATCGATGATGGGGTGCGGCGCGGCGTTGTCGTTCTGCCCACCGGCGCCTGGTACGATCCACTGGTTGCGGGCGAGAGCGGATCGCTCGAAAAACACGGTAACCCGAACGTGCTCACGCTCGACAAAGGCACTTCTAAGCTCACGCAAGGCTGCATCGCGCACACGGCCCTGGTGGAGGTCGAGCGTTACCAGGGAACGCCGCCGCCTGTTACCGCCTTTGCGCCGCCGGAGTTCGCGACGCGGGACTGAAGATAGAGTGGGATTCGAGGTTACGCCATCGGCGGCATGCGCTTTCAGGCTGCGGCCGGCGGTTAAATACAAAGGAGGATTTGAAATGCTGCGCCCAGTCATCGCCTGTGTCTTTG
>JBKJPI010000012.1:0-3687 GCA_046595235.1 Burkholderiales bacterium
CGCCTTATCCGCCCGGCATTCCGCTCCTGATTCCGGGTGAGCGATTCAACAAAACGATCATGGGCTACCTTCAGTTCGCCCGTCAGTTCAACAAGCAATTCCCGGGTTTCGAGACCGACATTCATGGGCTTGTGGTCGAGAAGACCAAGGGCGAGCTCGAGTACTACGTGGACTGCGTTCGGGCGGCTTAATGCCGACCTCCGTCGGCAATAAACCCCGCGGGCTACGCCCGCAGCCGCCCGCGATTACGAACAGAGAGAAACCGAAGGTTTCTCTCCGTTACCTCTCCGCGGCGATGAAGCCAGGCGGGCTTCGCCCGCAGCCGCGGGTTGAAAACGAACAGAGCGAAACCGAAGGTTTCTCTCCGTTACCTCTCTTCCTACGGTTTTAAAGGCATTATTCCTACGGCTGCAACGCAGTTCCAACGCCTTTACGCTGTTGAGACAGGAAGTTCGCCATCCAGTGGCCGACTACGGTGTCGTCTGCCCGCTGGTTGAGGCTCGCGAGTGCGGCATCCGTGCGCGCGGCGCCGATTCGCTCCCTGCGCGCGTGCAGCAGCGCCTCAACATACGCGGCCGGAAATTCCGGATGCCCTTCGATCCCGAGCATCGTTTTTCCGACGCGGAACATCGCGACCGGACAATGCGGCGCGGCGGCAAGCACGACGCTGTCGGGCGGCAGCGCCTGCACCTGATCACCGTGCATATACTGCAGTTTGCAGTCGTCCTGCGAAGGCTGCATCCACGGCTCGGAGGCCGCGATTCTCATGGGCAGAATGCCGACGCCCCATCCCTGACTCGCGGGACGCACATCCCCGCCGAGCGCCTGTGCGAGCACCTGATGACCGAAGCAGACCCCGACGAAAGGCTTCTGCGCTTCGTGCAGCTGCCTTATGTAACTCTTGAGCGCGTGAATCCACGCCCGGTCGTCGTATACCGAATAGCGCGATCCGGTGCAGAGATAGGCGTCGCACGCGTCGGTCGCTTCCGGGAGTTTTCCGTTCACCACATCGAACCAGATGAACTGCGCCTGCGGCAGGTGCGGCCTTAGAAGTCTTTCGAACATTTCCCTGTACGTGCCGCCGATCGAGCGTAAATGCGCGGGCGCGTCGTCGCATCCGAGAATGCCGATCTTCATGGGGCGGGGCGGACCCAGAGGCTCAACCGCAGGCGGAACGATGGATTTCGATGGCCCGATGAGTGCCTTGTGTTTATTGAGAAAACTGCCAGCCCGGATCCGCTTCACTACCGACGATCCTCCAGAAACCCTCACTGCGTTCGTAAAGCCACGAGCCCGCAACAACACTACAAGCTGATTGATATTCAGCGTGTAGAAGTTTTACACACAAACGCAGATACGTCGCGCGCGCCTTGGAGACTTCCGATGAAGAGCTGTCAGGTTTGGCGCTGCGCGCCGTTCAGCGCTGAGATACGCGTCAATGCCTCAGCGGCGACAACGCTGGGGATGCCCTGATACGCTTTCAGGTTGAGCAGGTCGGAATCGCCCGATACGATCAGGTCGGCCTTGCGGCAAGCGCGCAGGCGAGCACATGATCATCATCAGGGTCGCGTGAGATGCGTGCGATATAGGCCGGCCTGACGCTTTGTGCCAACACAGCAAAGCGCGCAACAGTTGCGGAATGGTGAATCCTGAAGCAGCCACACGCCGCGCGAGCTTTGCGCGCGGCAGCACATCGGACATCTCCAAGAGCAGCGTCTCGCTCGTGAAAAGCTCAATGCGGCCTTGCAGCGCTGCGTCGATCAGTTGTGCCGGCGCCTGGTGCCACAGTAATCCCGACACCACAACATTGGTGTCAAGTACCAGCCGCACGCACGTCCCAGACGCGTCGCTCGGCACGCGCGGCCTGGATTTCCTCCTCGATCTCTTCCGGTGTCATCACAGAGCCGTCAACGGCAGCCATGCGCTCCATGGCCTCTTTCAACTCGACCAAGGCGCGCTGGCGGATCGCCTCCCGCACGAGCTTCTCAATTGCCTCGGACGTGAGTAGGCCGGCCTGTTCTGCTTCCTTTGCGAGGCGATCGGGGAGATTGATTTCCAGAGTGGTCATGGTGCCCCCATGTCAAAACGTTGATTTCCATGATAGCGCATGGTGACTCAGGCCAAGAAGCAGGCGCGCGGCGGGGTTTCAAAGCTTCAACCTGAGATGGAACGACTTCGGCCGCGTGAAGGCTTCGACGCCGAGCCGCGATAGGGTGCATCCGCGGCCTGAATCCTTGATCCCCGTCCATGCCAGGGCGGGATCGAGGTAATCACAGCGGTTCATGTACCAGGTGCCGGTCTCGACGCGCTCGCCGATGTCTAGCGCCGCTTCAGCATCGTTTGTCCAGATCGATGCCGTGAGCCCGTAGCGGCTGTCGTTCATCAGCGCGATCGCTTCTTCGTCGTCACCGACGCGCATTATTCCTATGGCTGGGCCGAATGTTTCCTCGGTCATGATGTCCATGCCGTGGTCGACGCTGACGAGCACTTGTGGCGCGACGTAAGGCGTCCCCTCGCGCGCTTCTGGAAATCTTGCCGGGTCGATGAGCGCTTTTGCCCCGAGAGAGATTGCTGCGGAGACCTGCTCTCGAACCGTACGGGCGGCTTCCTGACGCACCATCGGCCCGAGCGTCGTGGTTGAGTGAAGGGGGCTGCCGAGCTGGTACTTCTGCGTAAGCTCAACGTAGCCTTCGACGAATGCCCGATATACGTCCCGATGAACGTAAATGCGCTCAACTGCGCAGCATGACTGCCCTGCGTTGAAGAATGCGCCGTCGACCAGGTTTTCGACCGTGGCAGCAACGTTTGCATCGGCACGCACGTAAGCGGGGTCTTTGCCACCGAGCTCGAGCCCGGTCGCGATGAAACGTTCTGACGCCGCGCGCTGCACGGCATGCCCGCCCCCGACCGAGCCCGTAAATGCCACGAATGCAATGCGCTCATCCTGAATCACACGACCGACCTGCTCGTGCTCGAGGTGCAAGTACTGAAAGAGTCCTTCCGGGAGCCCCGCAGCTTTGAACGCTTCCGCATACCGCTCGGCCACGAGCGGCGTTTGCTGCGCCATTTTCAGGATGACCGCGTTGCCCGCAAGGAGGGCGGGGACCACCGCGTTCACGGAAGTGAGCCACGGATAATTCCACGGCGCGACGACGAAAACGGTGCCCAGGGCTTCGCGCCTTATGAATCGCCGGAAGTTTTCAGACGGTGCGACGGCGATGTCGGCTAACGCGCCCTCAGCGATATCGCACATGGAGCTCGTGCGCTCCAGCAAACCGCGACGGATCTCGAACGGCGTGTGTGACAGCGGCCGTCCCATCTGCCACGTGAGCTCTTCGGCAAGTGTGTCGGCGCGCTCGACGCACCAGGCCGCCATGCGCCGGCAAATCGCTGCGCGTTCGGCGACAGGTGTGTTGCGCCATTCCCGCTGTGCTTTCGCCGCCCGCGCCAGTGCCGCTTCGATTTGCCGATTGCCGGCGAGTGGGCGCTCCACGTACACCGAGCCGTCGACGGGGCTCACGGTACGCTGCACCCGCGCGCTCATATCGGCGTTACGTAGGCCGCGGTCAGCCCGCCGTCGACGAGGAACTCGGTGCCTGTGACGAACGAGGCGTCGTCTGATGCCAGGAAGAGGGCGCCTTTCGCTATTTCGTGCGCTTCTCCGAAGCGGCCCATCGGGATGTGGAC
>JBKJPI010000280.1:0-7309 GCA_046595235.1 Burkholderiales bacterium
GTCGATGAGTGATCGCATGAAGGCGGGTCTGGTATGTCAGGCGTTGAAGTCGGCCTATTGGAAGCGCAAGCCCCCGGCGGGGCTGCTCATGCACTCGGACCGCGGCAGTCAGTATGCAAGTGATGAGCATCGGCAGCTGATCAAAGATTATCGGATGATTCAGTCGATGAGCAGACGCGCCAGTTGCTGGGACAACGCCGCGATGGAAAGCTTCTTCAAGACGCTGAAGGTCGAGCGTGTGTATCAGCTGCGCTACGACACACGAGCGGATGCGAGGCTCGACATCGTTCACTGGATCGAAGGCTTCTATAATCGTCGGCGTACGCATTCATCGATCGGCTATCAGACACCAGCCGATGCGGAACACAGTGGGGTGCGCAATAATCCGCGTCGCGGGCGCTCGGGGGTCCAGCGGCTGCGGTCGAAGCCTGAAACTGGCATGATGAGCGCATGGAATGCTTGACGCGGCCAATCGTCTGAGTCCCTAGACGTCCTGACGCTGGGCGTGCTGTTTTTGCGCTCGTCCACTTCGATCCGCGCTGAGAATCTCGTCTTACGCGGGCAGCTCGCACGGTACATCGAGCGGGGAATCAAACCCAAACGCGTGGATCACGCGGCGCGTGCCAGTCTCGCGTTGTTCACCAGATTCTTCGAATGTCGCGATGCAGTTGTCAATGTGCGCCCGTCGACGATCGTGCGATGGCATCGACTTGGCTGGCGAATCTTCTGGCGGTGGAAGTGCAGGGCGGGTCGACCGCAGATTCGGCCCGAGTTGCAGAGGCTGATCCGCTGGATGTCCACTGAGAACCCGCTATGGGGCGAACAACGGATCGCGAACGAGCTCCTGCTCAAGCTCGGCATTCGGGTCTCGCCGCGGACAGTGGGCAAATACATGTTCAAGCGACCGGGCGGGCACCCGCGTGGCGACCAACGCTGGTCGACCTTCATGAAGAATCATGCGAAGGCTATTCTCGCGTGTGACTTCTTGATTGCGGTCACGGCGACGTTCCGGGTACTGTACGTGTTTGTAGTCATCGAACATGGCACTCGGCGGCTCAAACACGTGAACGTGACTGCGCATCCGACTGCGGATTGGACGCTGCAGCAGTTGCGGGAGGTCGTTGGCGACAACGGCGAGCATCGTTACCTGCTCCATGTCCGCGATGCATATTCTCCAAGCACCTGGATGGCTCGATCAAGGCGCCGGGGCTAAAGGTGTTAGGTTCACTGGTGGCCAGTCCGAAGGCGAACTCGATCTGCGAGCGGGTGATCGGAACGATACGGCGCGAATGTCTTGACTGGATGATTCTGATCTCGGGGGCACATGTTCGAGCAATTCTCAAAGAGTGGGTCACCCACTACAACAGAGGACGAGCGCATAGCGCGCTCGGGCATGGCGTGCCGGGTCCTCCGCACGTAAGGGGCGTCTTGCCCAGACTCGAATCCCGGCGTCGATTGGCGGTGGGTGCGTTCGTGCTCGCCGAATCGGTGTTGGGCGGCCTGCATCACGAGTACTCACTCGCAATGCCAACGGCTGGCGTCTAATCGAGATGGTAGAAGGCTCACTCGCGCGCGCCTCGCGAGAATTGGCGAAGTACAATTGACGTGCTACGCCAACCGAACGGCGGCCACACTTCGGATGCGCGGTGTCGTCATCCGACGAAGTGAGTCAGTATCAGTGCGGTGCTAGCAGCTGTGAACAAGCCTTACTTCGGCAGGGTATCAGCCGCGTCACTGCTTGCGTTGGTGGCCACATCAAACGATCTTGAAAGTAGGTAAGGGATAGCTCTGCGCTTCGGGCATCGACACCAGCCCCACTGCCGTGCCGCTTCCGATCTTCCCTTCGCTGGGTACGTCGACGATACGCGCGAGCATGGCGCCGCCGTCTTCGAGCTCGATCTCGGCGAGCGTCACCGGCGACTCGTCCACGAATGGCTGGGTGACGTGGCTGTAGACGCGCGAGTAGGAGACGACGCGGCCGCGGCCTGAGTGCTTCTTCCAGTCGAGTTGCTGCGACCAGCAGTGCGGGCACACCGCACGCGGGAAGTAGATGACATGGCCGCACGCGCTACAGTGCTGAAGCACGAGGTCGCCGCGTTTCCAGCCCTCGATTAGCGGCCGGTTGACCTCGGTCAGCGCTGGCTCAGGGTAGCTCATGCTTTCTCCATGATCATGGCGGACGCGGAGAGCCCGTGCCCATAGGAGATCATCCCGTATCCGGATACGATCCCGCGCGTCGCGCTAACAACCTGCCGCGTGCCACCTTCCCCGCGAAGCTGTCGTGTCGCCTCAACGATGCCGAGGAGGCCTGACGCGCCGCCTGCCTGCCCGCACGAAAGTTGCCCGCCACCCGTGTTGAATGGGAAGGAGCCGTCATGCGTGAGTCGGTTCGCTTCGAGAAAGCGCCCGACTTCACCCTTCGCGCAAAAGCCGAGATCCTCGATTTGCATCGCCGCCATGATCGGAAAATCGTCGTAGCAGTTCATGAAGTGCATTTCGCCCGGAGCATATCCGGCCTGGTCAAAAAGCTGCTCACGGAAAACTTCCCAGCCTCCGCGCACCGGTGCGATCTCGCCGAGGGGATGATTGTGTCGCTCGCGCACACTCAAAAGACGCACACCTTTACCGCGCGCGCGCTCCAGCGGACCGATGACCACGGCCTCGGCGCCCGAGCACGGCAGCACGCAGTCGAATAGACGCAAGGGTTCGGCGATCAGCTTTGCGTTGAGGTACTCGTCCAACGTGAGCGGCTTTCGGAGGAGTGCGGCGTCGTTACGCGACGCGTTCGCCCGCTGGTCGACCGCAATTCGAGCCAGTTGCTCGCGCGTCGTGCCGTAGCGCTCCATATGTTTCTTCTGGATGATGGCGTGCATCCCCGGCGGGCCGCCGTAGCCGTGCGGCGCCAGGTAATCCGACACGGCGTGGGTGAACTGCGCAATGCGTTTCTTGAACGTCGCAATGTCCTGTGCGCCCGCGCCGATGCAGATCACATAGTCGGCGGCGCCGTCGTCGACCGCGCGCACCGCGTTTGCCACCGACATGATCGGCCCGGCGCCGGCTGCGGTTGACTTGTAGGCCCACGATAGCGACAGCCCGAGGTACTCAGCCGTGCTCACCGCGGTATCGCCGCCGAGCGCCGCATCGACTGACAGACCGTTCACCTCATTTTTGCGTATGCCGGCATGCGTCAGCGCGTTGCGCGCGGCTTCGGCGATGTACCCGAAGAGCGTCTGCCGCGGTTTCTTGTCGTACGGCGCGCTCCCGTATCCGATGATGCCCACATCCTGCGAGATCATGTAAGCCAGACCTCCTTTAAACGGTCGAAGATCGCCTGCCCGTCACGCCCGACCAACTCCGTCTTGGCGATCTTGTTCGAGCTCGTCCGCGGCATCGCGTCTATGTACGCAACATATCGCGGCACCTTGAACGCGGCGAGGCGCGCCATGCAGAACGCGGCGACGGCTTCGGGCGTGATGCGCTCGCGCGTATAAGCCGGCTGCAGGGCTATACAGAGCTTCACTTCCTCGCCACGAAGCTCATCCTTCACCGCCACAGCCGCCGTTTCGAGTACACCTGGAATTGCCGAAGCGATCGTTTCGATCTCCCTCGCCGAGATGTTCTCGCCGCTTCGGCGGATCGAATCCTTTATGCGGCCCTGAATGTAGAAGTAGCCCGCCTGGTCCTGCCGGAACAGGTCCCCCGTTCTGAACCACTCGCCGACGAACGCTTCAGCGGTTGCTTCCGGTTTTCCGTAGTAGCCCTTGAGAATTGCGCGTCCAGTCACCCATAACTCGCCGACTTCCCCCGGACGCACGTCCTTACCGTCGGCGGCGACGATCCGGCATCGGCGGAACGGGGCAGGGATGCCACACGAGCCTGAGCCAAGCATATGTGCGGCATCCGTGGGCATGTAGAGCGTGGAGCCCGTCTCGGTGAGCCCGTAAAGCTCGCGCACCGGCGCGTTGAACTTGCGTTCGAGCGTCTCGTGCAGGCTCTGCGAGAGGCCTGCGATCGAGACCCAGGCGAACTTCGCCTCCGAGAGGCCAGGATGGTCCCGCAGCTTGGCCACTGCATCGGTCGCACCGAAGTAATCGATGTGCCATTCCACGAGCCGCTCCTGAAGCGTGGTCAGCGAAAACCTGCGCGCGCCACAACTGCTGATGACCCGAGATACAGCGCTACCAGGAAGCGCCACATGCCGCCCATATAGGACATCGGCTTATCAATGAGTATCCGCTTCGGGGGCGGGCCCTGATGCGCGCGGACGAGCCCCAGCACGAGCCAGTAATCCTGGGTCAGCAGACATCCTTTCGGGAAGCCGGTGCTGCCGGACGTGTACTGGATGCTCATCAGCGTCTCCGGAACGATCGCATCGGTTCGCGAAGCAGCGTCGTCATTGAATTCGCCAGCCGTGATCCCATTGCGGCATTCCTGGATGAAATCTGCAGCGAGTCTGTGAACGATGCGATTCGAGCGCGCTATGAGCTCGTCTCGTCTCGAAATTGACTCAAAGGCGGCAAGGGCGCTCTCGTCGATTACAAGGAAGGTCGCGTCGCTGTCCCGCAGGACGTACTCGAGGTCCGCCGCTTTGTATTGCGTGTTGAGCGGCACCATCACTGCGCCGAGCCGCGCGAGCGCAAACCAGGTGATCGGATACGCTGGCACGGCAGGCAGCATGACGGCCACGTGCGTTCCGTGCCGCACACCACGCGCACGAAGGGCATCCGCGCAGCGAACGGTCAGCGCCGCAAACTCGGCATGCGATATACGCGTGGTGTCTTCGATGGAAATCCACAGCGGCGTGTCCCCAAATTTGCGCGCGGCGTCATCCACCAGTTCGGTCAGGCTGCCGTGCGGGACCCTTGCGGGAAAGTTGATCATCGGATTACTACTGCTGCTTGATGCCTGCGGTTTTCACCAACTTTGCGTACTTCTGGATCTCCGCACGAATGAACCGCGCCAACTCCTCGGGGCGGCTACCGATGATATTGTCGATGCCGAGGCCAAGCAGTCGCGAGCGCACTTCCGGTGCGTTCAGGGCCGCCACCACGTCCTTATTGATCCTCGAGACCAAAGCTCTTGGTGCTCCCGCCGGCGCGAGCATTCCGTGCCACGGCTCGAGCACGTATCCGGGCAGGCCGGCTTCGGCGATGGTCGGTATCTGCGGTGCGGCGACGGAGCGCTTCGAGCCTGTTACCCCCAATGCCCGCAGCTTGCCCGACTTGATGTGCGGGAGCGCTCCTGAGACGCTCGGATAGTAAACACTGAGACGTGCCGCGAGCAGATCGGCCATCGCGACGTTTGCGTCCTTGTACGGAACGTGCTGCATCTGGACGCCTGCGAGCAGGTTGAAAAGCTCGCCGGAAAAATGGTTAGAGCTCGCGACGCCCGACGAACCATAGTTGAGCTCGTTCGGCTTGGCGTTCGCAAGCGCGATCAGCTCCTTTACGGACTGGGCGGGAAAACCCGGCGGCACGATCAGTACGTTGTAGAAGGTGTCGAGCAGAGAGATTGGTGCGAAGTCGCGCTCGAAATCGTACGAGAGCTTCATCAGATGGAGGTTCACGCCGTTGGCGGTGGTACCCATGAGCAGGGTGTAGCCATCAGGCGCCGCGCGTGCAGCAAGCTCGGTTCCGATGTTCGCTGCGCCGCCGGGGCGATTCTCGATGACCACCGGTTGTCCCCATGTGTCGCTCAGCTTGGCGCCCACAGTACGGGCGACGGTGTCAACGGCGCCGCCAGCGGCGTAAGGCACGATGATCCGCACCGGCCGCGTTGGGTAATTTTGTGAGCCGGCGGCCACGCTAAGGAAGCAGGCGGCGACGGTAAGTGCGATTCGAGTCCGCACCGAGTTCCACTTCTCGACCCCGCCGCCCATCATCGTCCGAAGCGCGTCGGGCTGAACGGCGTTATATCGATGTCCGGTTTACGGCCCGCGACGATCTCTGCGAGGTGCTTGCCCATTACCGGCCCCGCGGTGATGCCGAAGTGGCTGTTTCCGAAAGCGAAGAACGCGTTGTCGTAGTTGGGGGCCGGCCCGAGCACGGGAAGACCATCGGGCAGGCTTGGCCGATTGCCGGCCCAGCGCGTCACCTTGTTCAACTGCACGCCGGGAAACATGCGCTGCGCCTGCCTCTCCAGGAGCGCCGCGCGCTTCCAGTTCGGCGGCGCGTCGAATCCCGCGAACTCCGCGGTGCCCGCAAGGCGCAGCCCCATGTTCATGGGCGAGCAGACGAACTTCGCGTCGACGTGCGACACCGGAATGCGCGGCGCGACACCCGGATCCTCGATCGTGATGTGATAACCGCGCTCCGCTGTGACGGGGATGCGCGCGCCGAGCTTCGCGCTGAGCTTCCCTGAAGCGGCGCCGGCTGCAATCACGATGCGCTCTGCAGGCGCGATTTTCCCATCGACGACAACGCCCGTCACGCGGTTCCCGTTCGTCTCGAAGCCGCTGACGGTCCCGCGCACGATTGTTGCCCCGTTACGCTCGCATTCACCGGCGATCGCCTGCACGAGATGATGCGGATTCTTGCAGCGGCCGTTGTCGGGCAGCAGCATGCCGCTCCTGAAAATCGGCGCGAGCGCAGGCTCGATGTCGCGAATGTCCGATTCGGAGAGCGCAGTGACTTTCACGCAGGCCTCCTCGCGCATCATCCGTGCGAGTCGCGAGCCTTGCGCCCCGTCAGGCTTTTCTGAAACATAGAGCTGACCTGACCGCTCGATCAGGCCTGCGGCGTCAGTGCCGAGCGTGAGCGCGTCGTACGCTTCGAACGTACCGCCATGCAGTGCCTTCATTGCGCGCGATGTTTTCAGCGCGGCCTCGACCGTGCTGTTCTTCGCGGCCGCGAAAAGCCACGGCAGCACCTCGAACAATGCCGAAGGCCGCACCGCAAGCGGCCCTTCCGGATCGAGCAGCCAGCCCGGCAGCGCCCGCAGCACGCCCGGCAGCGTATACGGTACGACTGCGCCTGGACTCACGTTTCCCGCGTTGCCGAACGAAGCGCCGTGGCCGACCGGCTCGCTGTCGACGAGCGTGACGTTGAAGCCGGACTTCTGAAGCCACGCCGCGGCGCTCACGCCGACGATGCCGGCGCCGATCACGGTGACACGCGGGCGCGACATCGCGTTCATAGCAGCGTGTCGAACTTGCCATCCCGACACGCAACTAAGGAAAGGAGGTTACGGAGGAAAACCATCGGTTTCCTTATGTTCCTGGGGCGGCTAGGCCCGAGCGAAGGCGAGCGCCGCACCTCTACTCGACCGTGATCTTGCGTTCCCTGACGACGCTCCCAACCTTGTTTCTCTC
>JBKJPI010000441.1:0-25482 GCA_046595235.1 Burkholderiales bacterium
CGTCGGGCAGGTCGTGAATGTACTTGAACCCGGCTTCGGCACCGATGCCCAGGGTCCCTCCGATTACGCGGCCCACCGGCGCCGACGCGGCCACGCTGAACTGGCTTATCTTGCGGCGGTCGTAGCCGTGATAGGCGGCGCCGGGTGGAGTGGCTGAGGCATCTGCGCGAAGTTGCGAGGGTGCTGCGTTCGAGGCGAAAGCGTTGAACAGATCGGACGAACTGAGCAGGACGGATTGGTTGGGCCGATAAGTATATTCGGCATATCCGCCAGCCCCTTTCCAGCGGCCCTCGGGGACGCGGACGGCGTAGTTCAGGCCGAAAACCCGAATATCCTCCGGGTACTCGATGAAATAGCGCACGTTCGCCCCGCCCGGATCTCCGGGAATCAACGGTGGCACGCCTGCTGGCCGCGGCGACTTGATCGCACTCGGCGCGAATCGGCGACTGTGGTAATTGGCGAAGTACACGCCGAACCGGCCGACATCTTCTACGACGTGTGTTACGGCGATGCCGTATTGACCTGCGTGTGACGGCTTGACGTCAGGCGCGCGTCGGGCGAACACTCCCGCCGCGATCGCAGCGGGGTCGGTCAGGGCCGGTTGCGCTACGACTCTGTCGCAGCCGTCAGTAATGTAGTCCGCCAGCGCTAAAAACGTGCCGCAGCCGGCCTGTTCATTCTCACGGAAGCGCAGGAGGTAAAACGCTTCCACTGCGGTTTTGCTGGGAGATCCCCACCGCGCAAACACGGCCGGCACTGGAATGTAACCCTCCTGCAGCGCAAGGGCTCCGGCGCGGAACCGCGCTGCATAGTCGATAGCGTTGATCTGCTCCAGGCCGCCCAGTATCGAGGCGTCGGCCCGTCCCCATTCAATCGCCTGTGACCCCAGGCGCAGCATCAAGGGACGTTCGCCGAGCTTGAAGGCGCGCTCGATGTAGGCGTCCATCAGCACCGCCCCTGAAAACTGCCCGTGCGCGCTGAATCCTTCGTCGCTGAGCGGCGTGTTCGCAACATACCGGCCGGGCAGGTTGCCGTGAGGCACGGTATCCCGGCGCTGTGCGTAGTCATCCCATGCACGCGCGCGAATGAACGCGCGAAATTCCGTGTGCCGCAATTCCAGGTCGACGAGGCCTTTGAGGGCGGTCGAAACGTGCGCCCCTTTCGCATAATTCAAATCGCCGTCGTCGACGTTGGAGCCGCTGGGCGCGCTGCCGGTAGCGCCTACGCGTGCAGCATTGGGTGCCGGCAGAAGGACCGGATCGCGGCCTCGTGAGCGAACCGTGGTCCCGTAAGTGACGGCTCCCTTGATGCTGAGTTGTGCGCCGTGATCAAACTTCAGAACGAGACCGGGGAGGACAGGATCGCCGCCAGCCGTGAACTCTGCGGCCGCCGCAGCCGATGAGCACAACTGTGTTGATATCAGGGCGCCAGTGACGACGACTGCGAAGTACAGCTCTCGCGCTAATTTTCCTGCCCGACTATGCATCGCTCTCTCCCGGCTAGGGACATTTCAGCGTCTTGAATCTGCGTCGCACCCTGTGCGCCGGGATTTCCTCACTATCATCGCACCTCCAGTCGAAGGTTGTAAATTCAGACGTCAGTGAACCTCGAAACTTTCAGCACTCGTGGAAGCCGAAGTCGAGGCTTGCCATAGCGAACGTTGACGCCCCCCTACTCCGCCCGGATACCGCGCTCCTTGAGAAGCTTGCCCCAGAGCGCGTGCTCGGCACGGATGTAAGCCGCGAACGCTTCGGGCGCTCGGGTGATGAGCTCGAAGCCGGGATAACCCGACTCGGCGATGATCGGGGTCTCGGTCACTGCAGTTGCAGATTGGTTTGTTTGACGAGCTTCTTCCACTTCGCGATTTCAGACTTGATGTGCGGGCCGAATTGCTCGGGCGTACTGCCGACGGCCACTGCGCCTTCCGCTGCCAGACGCTTGGTGAGCTCGGGTGTTTTGAGCGCTTCTGCGATCGCGCCGCTCAGCTTGTGCACGATGGGTCGCGGCACCTTCGCCGATGTGATGATGCCGTACCATTGATCGACTTCGTAGCCAGGCAACCCGGACTCGGCAATCGTCGGCAGGTCGACTATGGGCGAGCGCTTCGGGGCCGTGATTGCAATCCATCGAAGACGTTCGGCCTGCACCTGCGGACGTACCGCGAACATCGCACCGAAAGCCACCTGGACTTCGTTTGCGAGCATCGCGGGCACTACGGCGCCCGAGCCTTTGAACGGCACGTGCACGATCTGGATACCTGCCATGTGGTTGAAGAGCTCGCCGGCGAAATGCTGCAGCGAGCCGGTACCGGAGGCGCCGAAGTTGAGCTTCGCCGGATGAGCCTTGGCATATGCAATCAACTCTTTTACGGACTTCACTGGCACCGACGGGTGGTGATACAGGACATAGAAAAGAGATGTGGCCTGACTGACAGCCTGCAGGTCCTTCGTGAGGTCGAACGGCAGGTTCGGGTTGGTCGCAGCATTGACCGCGTTCGAAGCCGAGATGATGCAGATCGTGTAGCCATCCGGGTTTGCCTTCGCTGTTGCGTCGACGCCGATTGCGCCCGATGCGCCTGACCGGTTATCGACAACGACCTGCTGACCCCATTTCTCACCGAGCTTCTGGGCGAGCGCGCGAGCCGTGGCGTCCGAGCCTCCGCCCGGTGCAAACGGCACGATGAAGCGAATCGGCTTGCTGGGATACACGGCGGCCGGGTCTGTTTGCGCAGCGTGAAGCGGAGCGGCAGCGCACGCTGCGATACACATAACGGGTACAAAGCGATCCCTGAATCGACCCATGTTCGTTTTCCCTCCTGATCTGTCGATACAGCGTCGAAAGGCGCTCGCCATGTTAACCGAGCAAGTTGAAGCCGTTTATGATACGTCCCGGAAGTAATGATGCAGGCTTAAGCTCAGTGGCAGGGCTGTCGAATCGGGTGCTCACGCCCGCGGGCGAAGTGCGTATTACAGATGAAAGGAATTGACACCGTGCGAAAGATCCACGTCGTGGCCGCTAATGTTGCGGCGGCCGTATCCATCGCCACGGACGCAGACGCGCAGCAATATCCGGTCAAGCCGATTACCATCATCGTCTCCTCCGCGGCGGGCTCCAGCCCGGACCTCGTCGCGCGCGCCATCGCTCAGAAGCTGAACGAAGCGTGGCGGCAGCCGGTCATCGTCGACAACAGGCCCGGCGCCGGCGCGACAATCGGGGCCGACATGGCGGCCAAGGCAGCGCCTGACGGTCACACGCTGCTGCTCCACGCGGCCAGTCACATTATCGCGCCAAGCATGTACAAGCTGTCCTACGACGTGACCCGCGATTTTGCAGGCATTACCCGGGTGGCCTTCGTTCCCAACATCCTGGTCGTACATCCAACGGTGCCGGCGAGGAACGTGAAAGAGTTGATCGTGCTCGCCCGGTCCAAACCGGGTGTGCTCAATTATTCGTCTGCGGGCAGCGGCACACCGTCGCATCTTGCGGGCGAGATGTTCAAGACGATGGCCGGTCTCGACATCGTGCACATTCCCTATAAAGGCAGCCCGCAGTCCATGACTTCACTCCTTTCGGGAGAGTCCGGTATGGCGTTCAGTCCGGTGCCGCTCGTGCTGCCGCACGTCAAAACCGGAAAGCTCAAGGCGTTAGGGGTGACGACGGCGCAGCGATCGAAGATCGTTCCTGAGATGCCGACGATCGCGGAAAGCGGACTGCCCGGTTATGAGGTGACGCAGTGGTACGGCATGCAGGCGCCCGCTGCAACGCCCAGGCAGATCGTTACCCGGCTCAACACGGAAGTGCGGGCGATATTGGGTATGCCCGACGTCGTCGAGAAATTGTCGGCGCAGGGCGCGGAGCCCGCACCCACGACGCCCGAGGCGCTCGACGCTTACGTGAAGTCGGAAGTTGCCAAATGGGGCAAGGTGGTGAAGGCGTCCGGTGCGAAGGTGGACTGAGCGCCGGGCCTTGGGGCCTCTGTCGCGCACTCACATCTTCAGACGGAATTCCTCGAGCACCGCGGGCTCCGGGTCGTAACCCAATCCAGGCGCGTCGGTGAGTGTCATCGTTCCCGCCCGCACGTTGAAGTCCGCCGGCAGGAGGCGCTGCTGCAGGGGGTTGGGATTGGCATCGACTTCGCCCCAGCCCTGCGCGCCGACGGCTCCGAGCAGGTGCAGTGACGCGAGCAGACCGATGCCGCCGCCGAGCCAGTGCGGACAAAAGCTCAAGCCCGCGGCGATGGCGCGGCGGCCGAGCGGGACGCATTCGGTGTAACCCCCCCATTTGCCCATATCCGGCTGCAGGAATCGCAATGCGCCGGATCGAACGAATTCATCGAACTGACAGGTGCCGCGCAGGTTCTCCCCGGCAGCGATGGGAACGGGTGACACTCGGGAAAGGCTTTGCCATGCGCTGATGGGCACATCGGCCGCCATCGGCTCCTCGATCCACTCCAGCTTGAATTCTGCAAGTTGCCCGATCGCCGGAGCTGCCTCATCGAGTTTCCATTTCTGGTTCGCATCGAGCATCAGCGCGCCCGAGTCTCCAAGGACTGAGCGCAGTGTCGCAACGTGGGTTCGATCCTCGATTGTCCCGAAACCGACCTTGAGCTTGGCTGCGCGGTGGCCGTTTCGCACGGCGCGGGTTGCGAGCTCTTCTACTTGACCGGGGCTGATGCCGCTCGCATAGACGTTGAGCGTCGGCACGCCGCCCAAGTATCGCCACAACGGCTCGCCCGCCCGGCGCGCGACAAGGTCCCACACTGCGATGTCGATGCCGGCCGTTATCTGGGCAAATGGCCCCGGCTCGCCACAGGTAATCGCCGGAAGACGCAGCGACTCCTCGAGAAAGCGGAAAACCGCGCCGGGCGAATCGAATTCACGCCCAATCAGCAGCGGCGCCGCAACACGCTCGATGAGCGCTGCGCGATGGCGCGCGCCGCCCGGCGGATAGTTACACCAGACTTCACCCCAACCGTGCCCGCCGTCCGTATCCGTCACACGCAGCATGAGTGAGCTGCGTGCCGTGAGTGTGCGAAACGAGTTGCGCACCGGTCGATCGATGGGGGCCTCGAGCGCGTAGGTCTCGATCCGCTCGAGGCGGATCCGTTCGCAGACGAGGGCCGAAGTGAAAAGATTCTGCGCAGCGTCGGTCATGGCGGCTCGTGTGGATGTCAATTACGTATTCGCCGGCTGGCGATAGTTTTTGCATCGTGTGATTCAGTGGCATTCTCTAACGTGCGAGTCCGCGTCGCGTGAGGTAGGACAAGAGATCGACGAGCGCGACGAGCGCGATCATGGCGATCAGCACCGTGCTGGTTTCGTTCATCTGGAAAAGCCCCATATGAAAGGCGAGCATCTGGCCGAGCCCGCCCGCGCCGACCACGCCGAGAATCGCGGCTGCGCGTATGTTGTTTTCCCACCGATACAGTGAGTAGGACAGGACCTGCGGCAGGATCGTCGGCAGCGTAGCGTAGAGAAACACGCGGCCGGCAGGCACACCCTGCACCCGCAACGCCGCAGCAGGACCCGCCGGTGCGTTCTCTATCGCATCGGCAAAGAGCCGCCCGAGCACGCCCGTCGTATGAAAGGCCAGCGCAAGAGCGCCCGCGAAAGGTCCGAGCCCCGCTGAAATGAGCAGCAGCGCCGCCCACGCGAGCTCGGGGATCGAGCGCAGCGCGTTCAGCGCGAGGCGCGTGGGCCCGAGCAGCAGGGCGCGATCACCCGAATGAGTGCGGCTCGCCGGGAGCGCAAGCGCGAGGCCCGCAATGGCGGCGAGGAGCGTGCCGATAGCGGACATTGCGAGCGTCTCGAGACTCGCGAGTACCACGCGCCAGACGAATCCCAAATCGGTTGCGGGCGAGAGGAGCTCTTTACCAAAGGCGCCCATCCTGCGCGCCGAATCGATCGAAAAAAACTGGCGCCACTGAAGGTCGAGCGTCGCGAAGCTGGCGACTGTCAGCACGCCCAGGCCCAGCACCACCCAGCACGCGGCGCAGCGGGCGTGGAATAACGGCGGCGGCAGTTTGTATGGCCGGTTCGCAGCGGAAGCCGTACTCATGCGAGCACCTGCCGCAGCCTGGCACTCGCCCAGTCTGCAACCCACACCAGCGCAATCAGCACGAGCAGGATTGTGCTCACCTCGGCGCCGTTGAACATCTTGAGCGACGTGATGAGCTGCTGACCGAGGCCCCCCGCGCCGACGAAGCCCAGCACCGCTGACGAGCGTATGGCGCACTCCCAGCGATAGACCGTGTAGCTCGTGAGCTCAGCGGCATTCGTGGGGAGCAGGCCGTAGACAAACGCCTGAATGCGCCCTGCACCATTACGCAGGAGCGACGTGGTGGCGTGTGTCTCGCCGCTTTCGAGTATCTCGGCATAGACCTTGCCGAGCATGCCGGAGTAGGTGAGTGCTATCGCGAGCACTCCGGCGGTGGGGCCGAGGCCGACGACTCGCACGAAGACGAGCGCCCACACGAGCTCCGGCACACTGCGCAACAGGATGAGCAGCCAGCGCACCGCCTGGCGCGCGAAAGAAGGAAGCGTGCCCATACGTCCGGTGAGCGCGGAGACTGAGAGCACCGCCGTAGCCAGTAGTGTCAGCGGAACGGCGAGCACCAGCGCGATCGCCATGCCGCACGTAGCAATGGCAATCGTGCGCCAGGTCTCGACCGCCATCAGCGCGAGAAACTCCGCGTCGAGTCGGGGCGGAAAGAAACCGGCGGCGAAAGTCCACGTGGCGCGCAGGCTTTCCGGCTCGAAGAGAATCCAGGGGCGGAATTCAGTTGCCCACAGCGCGGGGAGGAGTAATGCCACGGCCGCGAGTGCCCAGAATATGCGCGTCGTCCATGCCGGGTCACGCAGCTCGGGTGCAGTCGGGACGGCGCCCAGCGTCTGAGCGCTCATCACCTGCAATTCATACGCGCGGCGCGCGGGCCGTCCTCGTCACCTGCGGAGGGCAGGACGGGCGCGCCGGTGAGCTCGTTCTCGTATTGCGCGTATAGCCGCTCCAGCTCGTCCCCTGTCACCTCGGGGGCCGGCAGATCGAAGGCGAGCTCACCTTCGCGCAGGCCGACGATGCGAGGGAAACCCGCGAGTGCCATGTCGACCTGGTGCAGCGTCGCGATCAAGGTCACCCCACGCTCGCGCGCCGCGCCCGTGAGCGTGTCGATCGCCATCGTGGCGCGCGTAGGGTCCAAAGCCGATAGCGGCTCGTCGATCAGCCACAGGCCGGCGGGTGCAAGCAGCGCCCGTGCGAGACCGACGCGCTGGCGCTCGCCGCCTGAAAGCCGGTCCACCCGCACCCACAATTTTTCCGCCAGATCGAAACGCTCGAGGGCAGCGTGGGCTTCTTCAATACCGACCGGATAGACGAGCGAGCGCAGGCTCGTCCAAAGCGATTGCTCAGGCAGTCGAGCGGCCGCGAGCGCCGTCATCGTGCGCTGGCGCGGCGGCAACGGCGGCGTTTGCGGCGCCAGAAAAAGCTGCGCACGCAGGCGCTGCAGCCGCGCAGTGGAGAGCGACCACGGGTCAGTGCCGTCGATCGACAGACGGCCTTCCGCGGGTTTCAGCGCACACGCGATCGCGTGCAGCAGTGTGGTCTTGCCCGCACCCGAGGGTCCGATGACAGCGAGCTGCTCGCCCGCAGCGACGTTAAGCGAAAAGCGCTTCAGCGCATGGGGAGCGCCCTGCGCCGCCGCGGTATGGCGCGCCGAGAGCGCGCTGAGCTCGACGCTGAGCCCGGGGTTACTAAGAGTCCCTAACATGATGAAACACGTGTGCGTTGCTGCCAGAAAGTTCGATGGCGCGAAGGGTGGCGCAGCTGATATCGCGAATATCAACAAGCCGCCCGACAAAGCTAGCGGGCTTTCTGGCGGCAACCCGAAGGGCTGGCACGACTTTTCGCCCATCTCTGCGTCGCACACCTCGCCGATATTCGCGATATCGGCTTCGTCGCGCTCCTTGACCTGAGCGAAAATCGTGACAGCGCATCACGCGTTTCATCGTGTTACAGGCTCTTAGGCTTTGCCATGTCGGGCAGGCCGCAACGGAGAAATTCACCGCGCCCGATAGCACCGAGGAACTCGCCGTCGCGCCACACGATCTCCCCTCTCGCCACTGTAACTGCAGGCCACGCACCGACCTTCATTCCCTCATACGGCGTGTAGTCGGTGGCGTGATGGAGCATCGCGTTCGTGATGGTGACTTCGCGCTCGTCCCAGATCACAAGATCGGCGTCAGCACCCACCGCGATGGTGCCTTTCTTCGGATAAAGCCCATAGAGCCTGGCGGGATTGGTCGAGGTGAGCTCGACGAAACGCGAAATGGTAATGCGGTTTTTCAGCACGCCTTCTGAATAGAGCAGCGCAAGCCGCGTCTCGAGCCCCGGAATGCCGTTGGGAATGTAGCGGAACGGCACCTCTTTGCCGTCGAGCTTCTTCCCGTGCGGATCGTCGTAGCTGAACGGTGCATGATCTGACGAAACAATCGTGAAGAGACCATCGGCGAGCCCGTCCCAGATCACTTCCTGGTTCTGCCGGTCGCGTGGCGGCGGACTGCACACACACTTTGCACCTTCGTAGCCTTCGAGTCCGAGCGCATCGGCCGTGAGAACGAGATACTGCGGGCAGGTCTCCGCATAGATGCGCAACCCTTGAGCGCGCCCCCAGCGTATCTGCTCGACCGCTTCGCGGCCCGATACGTGCACGATCAGTATCGGCACATCCACCACTTCAGAAAGCGCGATCGCGCGATGGGTGGCTTCACGCTCGACCACCATCGGCCGCGAATCGGCATGGAAGCGCGGTGCGGTAAGCCCTGCCGCCTCGAGCCGCCGGGTGAGCCACTCAATGCAATCGGCGTTCTCCGCGTGCACCATCGCCATCGCGCCGTGCCGGCGGGCCAGCGCGAGTACGTCGAGGATCTGTCCATCGTCGAGCTTCAGATCGTCGTAGGTCATATAGATCTTGAACGACGTGTAGCCTTCGAGGATCAGCGCCGGCAATTCCTCATTGAGGACGTGCGGCGTCGGATCGGAGACAATCAGGTGGAAAGCGTAATCTACGTGCGCCTTGCCGCCGGCGCGCCGGTGATAGTCCTCGACCGCCGCTCTCAGGCTTCCGCCTTTCTCCTGCACCGCGAAAGGGATTACGGTCGTTGTCCCACCGCATGCCGCGGACCGTGTGCCGCTGTCGAAGTCGTCCGCCGTTTTCATCGGCGCGGGCATCGGCTGGTCCAGATGACAATGGGCGTCGACCCCGCCCGGGGTCACGGTGCGTCCCGCAGCATCGAGCTCGCGGGCGCCTGCGCTCAGGCGCTCTGCAAGAGCGACGATACGGCCGCCCCTCACGCCGATGTCGCAACGCTGCACGTCGCCGGCCGTAGCGGCGACGGCATTCCTGACTACCAGATCGAACTGCGAATCCATCGAGTCTCCTCTTGCTCCATTGCGATGCGGGGCGATCAGTTCCGGTGCAATGTTACAAAGCAATTTACTTTGGGCGTCAATCTTTCTAGCATTCCGGGCTCGCCACACTCACCTGCCTCGTCATCGCCCTGTACTATAAACCCTCGGTTCGGTACAGCCTCAGCGAAGAGCAGGCCGACATCGTCTCGGCGATTGCGGAGGACGACGCGACGCGCGCCTCGAAGCTCATGCTTGACCCTCTCAATCACGTCGAGCCCGGGCTCGACCTCACCGCCGCGGAATCGACGCCGATCGATCTTCAGTCCGCGCTGAGCTGAGCTCCACCAAGAGATTTTCCAACCACAGGAGCAGTCATGATGAGCAAAAAGAACCGCAAGTTTCTGGGCATGCTGACGCCCTCCTCCAACACGACGCTCGAGCCGGTCATGGCGCGCATGCTGGAGGGCGTCCCTGACGTGACTGCCCATGCGGGCCGCTTTCGCGTCACCGAGATCAGCCTCGGCGCCCAGGCGCTCGGCCAGTTCGATCTCGAGCCGATGCTGGCTGCGGCGGATCTGCTCGCTGAAGCACACTGCCACTCGATCGTGTGGAACGGCACGTCGGCCGGATGGCTCGGCTTCGAGCGCGACCGCGAGCTCTGCAGGGCAATCGAGGCCCGTACGGGAATACCGGCGACCTCTTCCGTGCTCGCGCTCGCCGATATTTTTCGCAAGACCGGCGTCACGCGCTACGGGCTCGTCACGCCGTATACAAACGACATCCAGAGCGCGGTCATCGAGAACTTCAAACGCGAAGGCTTCGAGTGCGTTGCGGAGCGCCATACCGGCATCAGCGTGAACTTCGATTTTTCGGAGATCGAGCGGGACACCATTGCGGACATGATCCGTGAAGTGGCAGCCGAGAAGCCTCAGGCGATCACGGTGTTCTGTACGAACATGGACGGCGCGTCACTCGCCGAAGAGCTCGAGCGCGAGATCGGCATCCCCATTTACGACACCATCGCAACGGCGGTGTGGGCCGGGATGCGCGCGGCGGGCGTGGCGCCGTCGCGCATACAGGGTTGGGGCCGCCTCTTTCGTGACGTGGTGTAGCCCACCTTAACTGGTTCGGATCTTGCTCCCGTATTTCTGTATGAGCCCCGCCGCAACCATTCCACTGCTCGACTTGTCGGCATACTACGCAGCGATCGACGAGGGCCTGCCGCTCGTAGCACACACGGCGCAGGCGCTGCGTCCGTTGCTGGAAACAGCGGACGCGACTTTGCGCAAAATCGGATTTCTATGTATCCGCGGCCACCGGGTTTCGCCACACGCGGTAACCGGCGCTCAGCAGACCGCAACGCAGTTCTTCGACCTCGCACCCGCGCAGAAGGATTCGGTACGCGCGATTCGCCATCGAACGCGTGGCTTTACGCCGCTCGGCGATCACGCGCTCGGCCACACATTGGCACGCAATGGCGCAGCCCCGCCGCCGCCCGATTTATTCGAGCGCTACCGGATCGGGCCGTTCGATCTGCCGGATGACGACTACACACGGTCGCGGCGAGACACTGTGTTTGCGCCCAACGTGTGGCCCGATGAGGTGCTGCCCGCATTCCGTCCGGTGATGTCGGACTATTACCGGATGATGAGTGCGTTGTCTCGCGATCTGATGCAGCTTTTCGCGCTGACGCTCGGCCTTCCATCGACATGGTTCGATACGCGCATCGACCGTGAAATGTCGGCGCTGGTGCTCAACCACTATCCCGCGCCTCTCGCTGCCCCGGCAGCCGGACAGATGCGGGCGACCGCGCATACGGACTACGGCACTCTGACGATTGTCGCGCCGACGGGCGCCCCGGGCGGGCTGCAGGTCATGACCAAAACCGGCGCGTGGGAGGATGTGTCGGTCACACCCGATACCTTTGTCGTCAACATCGGGGACCTGATGGCTCAATGGACCAACGATCGCTGGGTCTCGACGCTGCATCGCGTGGTCAACCCCGAGCAAGGCGAAGCTGCCCGCAGCCGTCGCCTCTCGCTCGTGTACTTCCATCAGCCGAACGATGATGCCGTGATCGAATGCATTCCGACGTGTGTCGATGCGGCGCACCCGCCTCGGTATGCGCCGGTCACGGCGGGCGAGCACATTGCGCGCAAGATCGGCAAGCACTTCGAGGTGACGAAGGCTTCACCGGCCCCGAGCATTGGCATTCACGACGGGGTGTAGATAACAATAAGCGCTTTGGCGTCCTCGCTCAGCCCGCGGCCGCGGTGACTGACGCGCGATTCGAAGTAAAGGCTGTCGCCCGCATCGAGTACCCACGTGCGCGGATTGCCGTCGACGATCATCTCCCATTCGACCCGCCCGCTCAGCACGAAGATGAATTCCTCGCCTTCGTGCTCGAAATACGCGCCCGTTTCCATTTCCGTCGGAAAGGAAAAAAGAAACGGCTCCATCCGCTTGTTTCGCTTCTTGTGCGCGAGACTGACATAGTCATAGCCGAACGCGCTCGCGCCGCGCACCGCAGGCTGGCGCTCGTCGATTCTCACGATGCTCATGATGTCTTCGTAGGCGTCGGCTGCGGGCTTCAGGAATTCGGAGATCTCGGTGTTCAGCGCATGGGCGATCTTGAGCAAGGTTCCGATCGGCGGCACGCTGCGGCCGTTCTCGATTTTGGACATATAGCCCTTGGTGACGCCTGCCACCGCCGCGATCTGTTCCTGCGTCAGGCCGCGCTCGGAGCGCAGCGCGGCGATGCGTGAACCGATGTGACGCTCAACATCGTGTAGCGCTGGAAGGGGAATCGCGTCGGGCATATTCTCGTCAGGCGATAATTGTCTGCAGCATTTCTTCGTTCGCCTTCCACGCTGTGGTGTATTCCATGATGCGCGCGGTCTCCGCGGCTACGCGAGCACCGAGCAGCCGCGCGAGCAGGTGCAGCGTCACATCGATGCAGAAGGTCACACCTCCGCCGGTCACGATGCGCCCGCTGTCCACGAGCCGCGCGGCGATCGCTTCGACCTGCGGGTGATTCTCGCGAAGCAGCTGCAGCGGCGGAATTTCCTGGCCCTCGATCACTTCCTTCTTGGTGGTCGCTGAATGGCCATCGAGCACCCCGCTCGCAGCCAGAATCATCCCCCCGGTGCACACCGAGGCGACGATGGCGTCCCGCGCGACGCAGCAGATGTATTCCAGCGTCGGCACGTGCGCACACTGCGCTTTCCAGCCAGGGCCGCCTGTGACGATCAACACATCGAGCGCCGGAGCCGCCTGCACCCCGTAGGTCGCCATCACCTCGAGACCGTTCGCGAGCCGCACGAGGCCGGCCTCCGGGGCGATCGTCGAAATAGCGATTTCAGGCGCCACACGGCGCGCCATCGAGAGCACCCCGAACGTGGCGAGATCGATGGCCTCGACGCCGTCGTAAATAAATATTCCGAATCGCATGGCTCGCCTTCTGAAGCACCACAACAGTGCCTACGTTTCTCATTAAGAAACTATTCGGTGCGGCAAAAAAGAATTGGTGCACCACAATTGGGATTTTTGCCTCTGTCGTTGACATTACGTCGCTGACTATACATGATCCGCTCGCAGCACTTGGTTTCCTAATAGGATACACAAACGAAAAGTCCATGCAGCCTGTCGACCGTGGATCGTGGCTGTCGCAGTAGATGCATGAAGGACTCAGGGAGCGTTTCATGACTGATTACGATAAGCGCCTGACCGAGCTCGGTATCGAACTGCCGCCTGCGGCGGCTGCCGTCGGCAACTATGTGGGCTTCACCATTTCGGGGACCACGCTTTTCATCTCGGGGCAGCTTCCACTCGAAGGCGGCAAGGTGGCTGTACAGGGGCGTGTTGGAGACACACTTGTCGTCGAGGACGGCTATCGCGCAGCCCGGCTGTGCGCGCTGAACGTGCTCGCGCAAGCGAAGGCCGCATGTGGGGGCAGACTGGACCGCGTGGTAAAGGTGCTGCGTCTCGGTGGCTTCGTCTGTGTCGCCGACTCGTTCGTCGATGCGCCGAAGTGCGTCAACGGCGCTTCTGATCTCATGGTTGAAATTTTCGGAGACGCGGGCCGGCACGCGCGGTTCGCGGTGGGCGTTGCGACGCTACCCGCCGGCGCCGCCGTCGAGGTGGACGCGACTTTCGAAATAGCCCCCTGAGCTCAACCCTCGCTGACTACAGGATAACCGGATGCAATCCCCTCTCATCCGCTACTTCGGCTGGTCCGGCCTCTCGATCGAGACTGTCGACGGAGTGCTGCTGTTCGACCCGTTCTTCCGCCACTATTGTGGAGCGCAGTGGTTCGGCATCGAAGACTTTATGCATGCTCGCTATATCTGCGTGACGCACGGGCACGAAGAACATTTCCTGGATGTGCCGGTCATCGCGAAACGCAGCGGTGCAACCGTCATCGGCCCGAAGCCGATCACCGACTTCCTGCGCTGGCGCAGCCGCCTGCCTGCCGAAAAGCTGATTGCCGTAGAGCCCTACGAGCCGCACGAGGTGCCGGGATTCAAGATCACCGCGTTCCGGTGGAAGCATCGCGACATCAATCTGGTGAAGGCACTTTCGAAGGCGCTCTTCCACGGCAACGCGACGCAGCTGTCCTGGGCGTGGAGCAGCGCCACCAACGCACCCTTCTATTCCCCGTACACCGGTTACCACGTCGAGCTGCCGGGTGGGCTCACCGTGCTGAATTACAACGAAGGCTTCAATACCAAGATGACCGAAAAGGAAATCACGGCGCTGGGACAGCGCTTCCGCACCGATGTGTTGCTCGCCGGAATGCAGCTCGACTTCGTCGACGACGTCGCGCGGGGCGCAGCGGCGCTCAATCCGAAAATCGTCGTTCTCTACCCGCCCCACGATAAGTTTCACGAGATGATGGGCGTGGGCTCCAGACCGTGGACTGAATTCGCCGCAGCGGTGAAAGCGCGGCTGCCGGCGGCCACGGTCGTCATTGCGGAGCCAGGCACCAGCGTGGACGCGAACACCGGAGTCGTACAGAGCGCGCAGCGCACGAGCGCAGCGGCTTAACTCGTGGAGGTCAATATGCGAAAGCAACTCACCCCGCAGCAGATCGAGCACTGGAGAGAAAAGACCAAAACCCTCGAGCCCACGCCGGACAGCTCGGTCTATGTGAAGCCGCAGGACATGGCGTGGGAACCATCGCAGTTCCCGGGAATACAGATCAAGGTTCTCTACAAGAACGACGAGGTTGGCGAGATGACCTGCCTGCTCAAATGGGAACCGGGCGCACGGCTGCCGTTCCATATGCATCCCGAGATGGAGCAGAGCTTGGTGCTCGAGGGCTCGTTCTCCGATCACGATGGCATTGCGCGTGCCGGTGAGTATGTCTGGCGCCATTCCGGCTCCATGCACGAGACCTATAGCGAGGAAGGCTGCACGATCCTCGCGATCTACCGCAAACCCAACGTCTTTGCGACGAGCGCGGGATTCAGTACCAAACCCGCTGCAGACGCGCAGGTGTAAGCCACGCACTCATCGAATTTTCGATTGCCGCAATCCCGCTACCTGGAGCAATAAAATGATCAAGCGCAACGCTGTCAACTCTTCCGGCAAGCCGCCAAAGGCCGCGAGCCGACGCAAATTCCTCGCGGGCGGCGCCGCGGCAGGCGCCACTGCGCTGGCCTTTCCGATGATCGCGCGCTCGCAATCGACCATTACTCTGCGGTTTCAGAGCACCTGGCCGCTCAAGTTCATCTATCACGAGTGCGCGGTGGACTGGACGAAGAAAGCGGCCGACCTCACCGGCGGTCGGCTCAAGATCGAGATGCTGCCGGCGGGCGCCGTGGTACCGGCGTTGCAGCTGGTAGATGCCGTGAACAAGGGGACCCTCGACGGCGGCCACGGCATCGCTGCCTTCTGGTTCGGCAAGCATCCGGCCTTCGGCCTCTATGGCGCCGGGCCCGATTTCGGGATGGACGCCAACCAACTCATGGGCTGGGTCGAATATGGCGGCGGCAAGGAACTCTTCGCCGAGATCCAGGCAGCGGCGCAGCTGAACATCGTAAGCTACCTGGGCGGACCGGTGCCGTGCGAGCCAATGGGCTGGTTCAAGAAGGAAATCAAGGCCCTTACGGATCTGAAGGGACTGAAGTTTCGCACGTCGGGGCTCGCGGTCGACATGTTCGGCGCTCTCGGCATGTCCGCGGTTCAGATGGCCCCCGCCGACATCGTCCCCGCCCTCGATCGCGGTTTGCTTGACGGTGCGGAGTTCGCGAGCGCGACCGACGATCGTGTGATGGGCTTCCCGGACGTGGCCAAGTTTTACCTGCAGCAGAGCTATCACATGGCGAACAATTTCTGCGAGGTCATGTTCAACAAAAGCAGGCACGATGCGTTACCTGCGGAGATCAAAGGCGTCCTCAACTATGTGGCCCATGCCGCCCACTCGGACATGCATTGGAAATCGATGCACCGCATGTCCCAGGATTTCATAGAACTGCAGACGAAACACAAGGTGAAGGTCTACCGGACCCCGAGGCCCATCCTCGACGCGCAGTTGAAAGCGTGGGACCAGGTCATCGCAAAACGCGGCGCGGACAATCCGCTCTTCATGAAGGTGATCGAATCGCAGAAGGCCTGGGCCAAGCGGGTCATGTACTGGCACAACCAGGTGCAGGTGAGTCAGCAGGCGGCGTATGCCCACTATTTCCCGAAGGGCCCGCTCGTGTAGACGCGCTATGTCTCTTCGAAAGCTGCGATATGAACCCGTGCTCGGGATAATGACGACAGTGACCGGTCGCGCACCATACATTCGCTTGCGGGAAAGCACTTCGAGGTGACGAAGGCAGCGTAGCGTCGTACCGGGCTGCGCTTCCCTGCCCTGCTCGCTGAACGCGCCGCTCGGCTTCAGGCGTCCCGCGCGAGCGCCAGCACGCCGGGTTGCGCAATTGCGTGATCCAGCGCCTGTCCTGGCGTGCACCACCATCCTCGCCCGTCGTCGAGAATGTGTTTAAGCGCCGCGCGCAGATGCCGCAGGCGCGCCGGCTGCCCGACCAGATACGGATGCAGGGCGATTCCCATGACGAGCGGCTGCTGATGGCGCTCTGCCGTGCCGGCCATTTCGTCATAGGTATCGACGATCAGCCGCGCAAACGCGTCACCCTCCATCTGCCGCCCAATGATCATCGGAATGTCGTTGACTTCCTGCGGGTATGGCACGCTCCACAAGGTGCCGTGCGCGGTGCGCATCGGGAGCACCTGATCGTCATGGCACCAGTTCAGCGTGTACGTATAGCCTGCCGCGACCAGCAGATCGGGCGTCTGGACACTTTCGGATATCCAGGGACTGAGCCAGCCCCGCGGCGCCGTCCCTTCTTCGCGCGTCATCCGCGCGGTGCAGCTTTCGATGAGCGCAGCTTCCGCGGCGGCCGGCATGTCGCCCTGCCGCTCCGCATTGGTATGCCCGTGTCCGATAAGCTCAGCGCCCCACGGATAGCGGTCATGACGAAAGGCGGCGAGAACTTCGGGACAGTAATCATAGAGGCTCGTGTTTGCGAGGACTGCAACCGGCAGCTTCAGCTGATCGAAAAGCTCGATACACCGCCAGACGCCGACGCGATTGCCGTAATCGCGCCAGGCGTAATTGAGCACGTCCGGGTCAGGGCCTGGCGCGAGCTTCGCGCCGAGGCCGCCCCCGAACTCGAAGTGCTCGATGTTGAAGCCGACATAGACCGCGAGGTGCTTCCCGCCCGGCCACGTGAAGCGCGGCCGCGAGGCATCGTTGATACCGCGGTATCGATAGCGGCCGTGGGATGTGAGGCGTCTCATGTGCCTTGCACTGATTCAGGAAACGCCGGACGGCACGTGCCCGATACGCGCGTCTGCAGCATCGCCCAGATAATCGGCTGCAACATCCGGTGCGTCGCGAAGGGCCGCCGCGTCGCCCTCGCGCACGATGCGGCCTCCGGCCATGAGCGCTCCGCGGTTCGCCACGTTGAGCGCGGAGCGCGCGAACTGATCGACCAGCAGTAAGGTGCGCCCTTCGTCTGCCAGCTGCGCGACTTTGCCGTAAACCTCGCTGACGAGCTTCGGCGCGAGCCCGAGCGACGGTTCATCCAGCATCAGAAGCTTCGGTTGCGCCATCAGCGCGCGACCGAGCGCGAGCATCTGCTGCTCGCCGCCCGAGAGTTGCCCCGCGCGTTGCGTGCGCCGCTCTTCGAGGCGCGGGAAAAGTTTAAGCATTGCCGCGAGCTCGTTCGCGCGTTCGCCCGCAGTGCGGGTAAAGCCGCCGAGCAGCAGATTCTCCTCGACGGTGAGCTCCGGAAAAACCTGCCGGCCTTCGGGCACCAGTGAGAGACCCGCACGCACGCGCTCATGCGCAGCCATCGCGGCAATTGACGTCCCGGACACATGCAGCGCGCCCGAGAAAGGCAACAAGCCTGAGAGCGCCTTCATCAACGTCGACTTGCCTGCGCCGTTTGCGCCGATCAAAGCCAGCACCTCCCCCTTGCGCAGGTGGATCGACACGTCGTGCAACACCGGCAACGAGCCGTAGCCGGCATGCAGGCCTTTCGCACCCAACAGAATCTCCGCAGTCGCCGCTTCCGTTGCCACCGCTGCGGCACGCGGGGCGATGTCTGCGGCGCCAAGGTAAGCGGCGACGACTTCGGGCTTAACGCGGACTTCGGCCGGCGTGCCGTCGGCGATCAGGCGGCCGCCATCGAGCACGGCAATGCGCGAGCACGCCTGCATCACGAGCTTCACGTCGTGCTCGACGAGAATCACCCGCACTCCCGCTGACGCGATGCGTGCGATCAGACCGGCGAGCGCGTCTTTCTCACCGGCCGAGAGTCCGGCAGCGGGCTCATCGAGCAGCAGCGTATCGGGTCGGCACGCGAGCGCACGCGCGATCTCCACAAGCCTGCGGTCGACGAATGGGAGATCGGCGGCGCGCAAGTCGGAGAACCGTGCATAACCGACGAGGGCGAGCAGGTGCGCTTCCATTTCTTTCGGCGCGTCGACCGGCAAAGCGAGCCTCACGTTGTCGCGCACCGATAACGTATCGAACACCTGCGCCGCCTGGAAAGTGCGGGCGATACCGGCATCGCGCCGTCTGTGACTCGGTAACTGCGTCAGCGGCATCTCGCCCCGCGTCAGCTCTCCGCGTTGCGGTCGATAGTAGCCGCCGATGATATTCAGCAGAGACGTCTTGCCGGCTCCGTTCGGTCCGATCAGTCCTCGAACTTCCCCTGGGGCCACCTCGAAAGACACGTCCTGCACGGCATGCACCCCGCCGAAGCGAATAGTGAGCTCGCGCAGCCTCAGGCTGCCGCCGCGCCCGCCGCCGGCAAGCCACGCAAGCGCCGCCTCGCTACTGCCCTTAGCCGATGCGCTCTCGCCGAGCGCTCGTGTTTCGTAGATCGACGCAAGTCCCGCGGGGCGCAGCCAGAGTATCGCAACCAGCAATACGCCGAAGACCAGCAGCCGGTATTCGACGAGTGATGAAAGCAACTCAGGAAGGAGTGTGATGACGGCTGCGCCGAGCACCGGCCCGGTCAACGTTCCGACGCCGCCAAGGATCGTCAGCAGCAGGAACAGAATCGACTGCAACAAGGCGAAGTTGTCGGGGGCGATAAAACCCATCAGCGGTGCGAACAAGGCGCCGCCGAGTGCGGCCGCAGCCGCCGAGATCGCAAACGCGAGTGTGTTCACGCGCACCGGATCGATACCGATCGCCCGTCCCGCGGCCTCGGCATCACGCACCGCCTGCAGCCGCTGGCCGAAGCGGCTTGCAGCGATGCGGCTGTAAGCCAGTGCGACGGCGATCGCGCAACCGACGATCAGCGCGGCGTGGGTGCGCATCGTGAACTGGAGGCCGAAGAGTACGGGCTTGTCGATGCTGGAAAGCCCATTGAAGCCGCCGGTCAGTGCTTCGGCTTCGATGATTACATTCTCGATGACGAGGCCGAACGCGATCGTCACCATTGCGAGATAGGGACCGCGCACGCGGAGCGCCGGGGCCGCAAGCATTGCACCGAGGGCGGCGCCGAGTGCCATCGCCGCCGGCAGCGTCAGCCAGTATGACCAGCCGTATTTCGTCGTCAACACAGCAGTCGCATACGCGCCGATGGCGAAAAAAGCGGCGTGGCCGATCGAGACCTGCCCGCCGAGACCGATCAGGAGGTTCAATCCGTAGCCGACGATCGCATAGGTGCCGGCAAGCCCGAGCAGGATGAGCCAGTAGGAATTGGGTGCGAAGGCAACACCACAAGCCGCCGCCAGCGCCAGCGCCATTGCGGCAACCTGCGTCGCCCGGTTCATGCCAGACTCATACCTTGTACACAGGCGCGCGGCCGAAGAGGCCATTCGGCTTCACCGCGAGCACGACGATGAGCAGTGTGAAGCCGAGGATTTCGCGATACGCGGCCGGCAGAGTCGAGGCGATCACCGCTTCGAGCAGGCCGTAGCCGAGCCCCGCAATCACGCAGCCGGGCGCGCTCGCAAGCCCGCCGATGATCGCCGCCGCGAACGCCTTCAGCCCGAACAGCGTGCCCATGCCGGCGGACACATTGAGCTTCGGCGCGAGCAGCATGCCGGCGAGTGCGGCGAGCATCGTTCCCACCGCATAAGCGATGACGATCAGCTTCTGGACGTCGATCCCCTGCAGCATCGCCGCGTCGCGATTCTGGGCTGCGGCGAGCAACGCGCGTCCGAGCAGTGTGCGACGCGAAAGAAACCAGAGGGCCGCTGCGACCGCGAGCGCCACCACCGGCGTCACCAGCTCGATGGGGTACACGCCTGCGCCGAAGATACGCAGCGGCTCGGCGGCCAGCGGCGAAGGGAGGCTGCGCGGCTCCTTGCCGAAAGTAAGCCGCACCAGATTTTCGGCGATGATGCCGAATGCGATCGTCGTCAGCAGCCACGCGATCGATTCACGGCCGTCGGACGTGCGTGCGAAGGGGCGAACGAAAACCCGCTCGACCAGCACACCGAGCACGCCCGCGAGGGCGAGTACGGCGGGCACGGCGAGGTATGCCGTGACGCCGAACTGCACGTTCAGCACCCACAACATCACCGCGCCGATCATCAGGCTCGCGCCCAGTGAAAAATTCACCGTGCGCCCGACGATGAACGTCGCGTGGTACCCGAGTGCCAGCAGGCCGTAGACACTGCCGGTGGCGAAGCCGGCGAAGACGATGTCCAGGGTCATGAGCGGCGGCCGTGGCGGGCAACGGCGCGGGCGATGCGCGCGGCTTCGTAATGCCGCGCGGCGGTCACTTCACGGGCACGATGGTCTTGCCTTCATAGCGCACCCATACGTAGTCTTCGTCTTCCAGCGCGTCGTGATCCCCCGGTGAAAACGGTTTCCTGTAAGTCTTGATGAGCCCTGCATATTCAGGAAGCTCATAGAACGCGGCGCGAATCTTGTCGCCTTCGGTCGAGCCCGCCTTGTTGATCGCCATTGCAGTGAGCATCAATCCGTCGTACGCATTGGCGGTGCCCACCGGCGCGAGCACATCGGCCGGGCCCTTGATCGTCGGCACGCGTTTCTTGAGCTCTGCCAGCACGCGCTCGCCCACCGGGTTCAACTTGCCGGCGAAGGTATAGGTCTGCACGAAATGCACGTCCTTGTAGCGCGGCCCGGCGAGCTCGTCGAAGCGGCCGCCCGATATCCCCCAATGGGATACAACCGGCACGTTCCACCCCATGCGATCGAGTGACTTCATGACGTTGGCGGCCGCGGCGGCGTTGCCCACGAGCACAATCGAATCGGCGCCGTTGTTCTTAAGCCGCGTGAGCTGCGCGGTGGTGTCGGGATCGCCCGGGTTGTACTTCTCCAGGCCCGCCATCGGGATCTTCAGCTCGGCCGAGGCTTTCTCCAGGCCCTTCAGGTTCGATTCGCCCCAGGGGTTGTTGACCAGCATCGCGCCTGGCTTTTTCGCCTTGAACGTGCGCTGTGCAAACTTGAGCATGCCGACGTCGACGCGCTCGTCGACTGCGGAGACGCGGAACATGTAGTTCGGCTTGCGGCCGTTATTGGTGATGCCGGTGCCTGCCGCCCACACGCCCATATAAGGCGTCTTCAGCTCGTGCATCACACCCACCAGCGCCATCGAGACGGGTGTATCGATGCCGCCGAACACGACGGCGACCTTTTCCCTGTCGACAAGCTCGCGCGCGGCGAGCTGGCCCTTGCCGGGATTCGATTCGTCATCCCGGCGCACCAGCACGAGCTTGCGGCCGCCGAGCACGCCGCCTTTGGCGTTCACTTCGTCGATAGCGATTGTGAGACCGCGCGTGATGGCTTCGCCGGACAAAGCCGATTCGCCCGAGAGTGCGGCAACGAGTCCAATCTTCACATCCTGCGCCGCCGCCGGCGTCGCTATTGCGAATGCCGTAGCCGCGGCCGCGGCGAGCCGCTTCAATGTTGTCGCTGCCATCTGTTTCTCCTTGAATTTCATCGATCGGGCAGACCCAACGCAACGGTTATGCCAGATAGCGGGAAGCCCATCGGTTTGTGAGGCGCGAAGTGCTTCACAAGTGGCGAGCGCGGCGCCCTCGCCACACCGGGGACGCCCCGTATCAACATCGCGCGCGAGATCACCAGAAGCTCTTCGCGCAAGATAGCACGATGATCGATCACTCGCCCGCAATCGGTGCATGAAGCGACGCGGCCGCACCATCTTGGACCATGAATGCACCATCGATCTCATACGCATCCGCGCGCAGGCCGAAGAGGCTGTGGGGCGCCTGGCATCGGCTAACGAGGCGACACGCACGCTATCCGAGGAACTTGCGCCGTATATCGGACAGTATTGCAGCGGTCTTGCCGCAGCGCCCTATCCAGTGCAACGGTTCTGCGGACATGTGAATTAGGAAACAGACTATGCTCGAACAATTCCTTCGGAAGGGCAGACGACTGTGGACTCAAACACACGACAGCGCATCCGCGAATTTCTGACGACAGAGCGCGAGCGCCAGACGCGCTTCCTTGCCGAGCTGGTGAAGGTGCCATCGGATAACCCGCCAGGCGATTGCCGGCCCCACGCCGAGCGCACTGCGGCGCTGCTCGAGGGCCTCGGCCTTGAAGTCGAACGGCACCCGGTGCCCGATGACCTCGTCAGGGCGAACGGCATGCTGTCGTGTACCAATCTGATCGTGCGCGAGCGCTTCGGAGACGGACCGGTCATTGCGTGTAACGCTCACGGCGACGTGGTGCCGCCGGGGCTCGGTTGGAGCACCGATCCTTACAGCGCGGAGATCCGCGACGCTCACATGTATGGCCGCGGTGCGGCGGTGTCGAAGTCGGACTTCGCGACCTATACCTATGCGCTGCTCGCACTCAAGGCCTCGGGCGCACGTCTCAACGGCACCCTCGAGCTGCACTTCACCTATGACGAGGAGATCGGCGGCAATGTCGGGCCGCGCTGGCTGCTGGAAGAAGGCCTCACGCGACCGGACTTCGCGATCTCTGCCGGCTTTACGTACGGCATTACGACGGCGCACAACGGCTGCCTGCATCTCGAAGTCGCGGTGGTCGGCAAATCGGGGCACGCCGCCGAGCCCGAAAAAGGCGTCGACGCGCTGGAGGCAGCGACCGGCATCCTGCATGCGCTCTACGAGCTGCGTAAAACATATGGTGCGAAGCGCTCCTCCACTACCGGCATCGGCGCGCCAACGCTCGTGGTCGGATTGATCGCGGGCGGCATCAACACCAACGTCGTGCCCGACCGGGTTACGTTCCGCGTCGATCGCCGAATCATCCCCGAAGAGAACCCCGCCACCGTCGAGAGCGAGCTCACCGCCGCAATCGAACGCTATGCCGCGAAGTGGCCCGGTATCCGCTGTGAACTACGCCGCGTCCTGCTCGCCGAGCCCTTCGTGCCGATTGCGGGACAGGAAAAGCTCGTGCAGGCGATTACGCGAAGCGCAACAGCGGTGCTGGGCGAAGAGATCAAGTCACACGGCGTTCCGCTTTACACCGATGCGCGCCTTTACAGCGCTGCGGGTATCCCGACGGTGCTCTATGGCGCAGGGCCTCGCACGCTCGAGGAGGCGAACGGCCATCGCGCCGACGAGAAGCTGAAGCTCGATGATTTATACAAGGCGACCGAGGTTGTTGCGCTGAGTTTGCTCGACATGCTGACGCCGCAAGTATGAGTGGCGTCTTTTCGGAACCACTCATGAAGACAACACCGGGGGCGCCATGAAGCTGCGGATGCAATTACTGATGAGTGGAGTGCTGGTCGCGATCGCGGGTTCCCTGCATGCACAGTCCGCCGGCGACTATCCGACGCGTCAGATTCGCATGATCCTGCCGTTCGGTCCCGGCGGCGCATCCGACTTTGTCGGGCGCATCATCGCCACGCCCTTGTCCCAGAGCCTGGGACAACAGGTGATCGTGGACTATCGCGCCGGGGCAGCCGGCAATATCGGCATGGAAGTGGCCGCGCGCGCGGCCCCCGACGGTTATACGATTTTCCTGGGCAACGTCGGCACACTCGCGATAAACCCTCACATGTATCGGTCGCTCAAAATCGATCCACTCAAGGATTTCGCGCCGGTCACCCTCGTCGTCGACGTGCCGGGTGCCCTCGTGGTGCATCCTTCGCTTCCGGTCAAATCCGCGAAGGAGCTCGCCGCCTTTGCGAAAGCGCGGCCCGGGCAGCTCAATTTCGGATCGGCAGGTCCGGGAAGCATCAACCGGCTCGACATGGAAATCTTCATGAAGCTGACTGGCATCAATATGGTCCACGTGCCGTACAAAGGCGGCGCCGGTCAGGCGGTCACGGGGATCGTCAGTGGTGAAGTCGTATCCATGTTCGTGACACTCTCTTCCGCAGTCGGCTTCATCAAGGACAACCGGCTGCGCGCGCTCGGAATCGTCGCGCCGCAGCGCGTCGCCGCGGTCCAGAACGTGCCCACCATGGCCGAACAGGGTTTTGCGCCGATGACGAGCGGGTCGTGGCAGGGCGTGCTGGTACCCAGCGGGACACCGCGACCCATCATCGACCGGCTTTTCCGTGAGGTACAAAAAGTATTGGCTATGCCCGATACCAGAGAGCGCCTAGATCGGGGCGGTGTGTCCGTGCTCGTGAGCAAAACACCGGAGGAATTCGCAACGTTCATGCGCGCGCAGTCCGGGCGTTGGGGCACGGTGGTGCGGGAAGCGAATATCATCGCTGATTGAGTCGACGACCGGGAACGGATACGCATGCCCCCTGCCCCTGAAATCCTGCGCGCCGAAACCTTTCTCGCCGATCTGCGCCGGAGGACGCTGGACGAGCCGGGCGTCACGCGCGCCTCGTACGGAGAAGGTGAGCAGCTCGCGCACGACATGATGCGCGCCTGGGCCGACGCGCTCGCGCTCGAGACAGCCCTCGATTACGCCGGCAACCTGTACATGACGCTTCCCGGCCGCGATCGTTCGCTGCCATCCGTCATGATGGGCTCGCACATGGACTCCGTGCCGCACGGCGGTAACTACGACGGCGCCGCAGGCGTCGTAGCAGGCATGACGGCGCTGCAACGCATGCGGCACTCGGGCCTCGCGCCGCGCATGGACTTGACCGTCGTAGCGATACGCGCTGAGGAGCTGTCGTGGTTCCCCGCACCTTATATCGGCAGCCGCGCGGCCTTCGGCATCCTGCCTGCGAGCGTGCTCGATACCGTGGTGCGCGTCGACACGGGACGCACGCTCGCGGCTCACATCGCAGACGCGGGCGGCGATCCCCCACGACTGCGCGCGGGAAAGCGCCACCTCGATCCGGCGCGCATCAAGGCCTACATCGAAGTGCACATCGAGCAGGGCCCGCACCTCGTGAAGCTGCAAAAGCGCTGCGCGGTGGTCACCGGTATACGCGGCAACCATCGTTTCAAACACTGCCGGGTGAGCGGTGAGTATGGGCACGCCGGCGCCGTGCCCCGCGCCGATCGACGTGACGCCCTCCTCGCTGCAGTCGAGTTCGTGACCGGGCTCGAGAACATGTGGAAGCGCCGCGAAGCGTCGGGCGAAGACCTGGTTTGCACCGTGGGCGAGTTCCATACCGACAGCACAGTGCATACGATCACCAAGATTCCGGGCGACGTACGCTTTACGAT
>JBKJPI010000500.1:0-3575 GCA_046595235.1 Burkholderiales bacterium
TGCCCGACGGCTGCGTCGACGCGGTCCTGTGCCAACAGGGACTGCAGTTCTTCCCGGACAAACCGCTCGCGATGCGTGAGATGCGGCGTGTGCTTCGCGCGGAGGGACGCCTCGCCTTGAGCGTGTGGAACAGCACCGGCCTCTACAACACAGCCGTTGGTATCGCCCTCGCGGAGCTCGTGAGCGAATCCGTCGCTGAGCGATTCTGTGCTTCGCGCCAGGCCCCGGATCGGGACGAGCTCAAGCGTTTAGCGCTTGCAGCGGGTTTTGTCGATGTGGAGGTGCGCGTCGCGGGAATCGAAGTGCACCTGCCGCGATTGGACACCTTCGCACTGGACCATCTCAGCGCGACCCCTGTTGCAGCTGACATCGCCAGCGCCGGGGATGACGCACGCAGGAAAATCGGCGCCGCCGTTATGGCCCAACTCACTACGTATTCCGATACGGACGGGATTTCCTACCCCGAAGAAACTTACGTTTTAACTGCATCGAATCGACCGGATTGACGAGGCGACGATCATGCGTGCCAATCGGCAACATGCCCTAGCAGATGGCGGCGACGATACGAGCCGACATGAAGAAGCTTACGAGGCTCGTGCAGGTATCAGGCCTCGTTGCGCAGTAGACGCTGTCAACAGGAGAGACCAATGAAATATTTCCGGAGTGCGTTGTGCGCTGTCACTGCATTAGCTGCGACGTGCACCTATGCTGCTTGCGCAAACGCGCAAGACGTGCCGAGTGCATATCCTTCGAAACCGGTCAGGATTGTCATCCCACTTGGCCCGGGCAATTCGGTCGAGATCGTCACGCGTCTTGTTGCGGAGAAGCTCAGCAGCGCATTCGGGCAGCAGTTCGTTATCGAGGCGCAGCCCGGCGCCTCGGGGCAAATCGGCGCCGAGCGTGTCGCAAAGTCGGCCGCGGATGGCTACACGCTGCTCGCGGCCAACGACGGCATCATGACGATGCTGCCGAATCCCCAAAAGACCGTCCGGTATGCGCCGATGCGTGACTTTGCCCCGATCACGCAGATGGTCGGCATCCCCTTCGCGCTGATCGTCCATCCGTCGATCCCAGCCAATACTGCGGCCGAACTCATTCAGCTCGCGAAGCGACAGCCAGGCAAGCTCGAGTTCTCCTCTGGCGGCAACGGCAGCGCACAGCATCTCGCCATGGAGCTTTTCATGCGGCAGACCGGCACGACGTTCGTGCACATTCCATACAAAGGCGCTCCACAGGCCGCAATGGATGTCGTAGCAGGCCAGATCCCGGTCGCCTTTGCAGGCGTGCCGATCGTCGCGTCGCTGATCAAGCAGCGAAGACTGCGAGCGCTCGGCGTCGCAAGCCCGAAACGGCTTGCGCTCATCGGCGACACGCCAACGCTTGGCGAGCAGGGAATAGCACTTACGTTCGAAGCATGGGCGGGTCTGTTCGCGCCGTCCGGAACTCCGGCGGAAATCATCCAGAAGCTGGACCACGAGGCGGTAAAGGCGCTTAAGTTGCGCGACGTCCAGACCCGCATCGCAGACTTCGGCTTCGAGAATTACGGCACCAGCGCGGGACGGTTCGCGGAGACGCTCAGGGCCGACTACACGCGAATGGCCGAGGTCATCAAGCTTGCCGGCGTGAAGCTGGAGTGAGCCCGGTTGAAGAATTGCATCAAGCGGGTTGCAAACATTCTAGTACAGCTGTTCCAGAATTGCCCAGCGGACCATGACGATTAAGAGACACACCACGCTTTAAAGCTGGTTGCGCGAGACCGTGGTCTGTCCCGGTCTGTCCCCGATTCCCTACTCCGAAAGCGCGCACGGCGGTCATGGTGCGCGAGCAGCTGGCGACGCAGTGACGTTGTAACTGCCCGCCCGTGGGTCTAAGCTTTCATCCGATCGAGCCTCGTCATCGATCGCCACCGGAGGGGAAGAAAATGAAAAAGATGCTGATTGCATTTGTATTCCTGGCAGGGTGCGCGACCACCGACCCGACCGAAGCGCCCGCCCCGCGCGCGGGCACCGGCGCAGGGCCCACTCAGTCGGAGATCACGAACGCCGGGAAGAACGCCGAGGACGTCGTGACCTACGGCATGAACTACAACCACAACCGCTACAGCCCGCTCACGCAGATCAACAAGGGGAACGTGAAGCGGCTGGTCCCGGTGTGGACGCTGTCGCTAGAGAACGATCTCGGCGAACAGGCACAGCCGATGGTCTACGACGGCGTGATGTACGTCTCGAACGCGAAGTGGACGTACGCGATAGACGCTGTCACCGGGAAAATGATCTGGCGCACGCCCGTGAACTACGAGGCCGACACGCCGCGCGTCGTATGCTGCGGCGTCTCCAACAAGGGCGTCGCGATCTACGAGGGCAAGGTGTTCCGCACGACGCTCGATGCCCACGTGGTCGCCCTCGACCAGAAGACCGGCAAACAGCTCTGGAAGCAGAAAGCGGCCGAGTGGAAGGAAGGCTATTCGCTGACAGTCGCGCCGCTCATCGCGAACGGTGTCCTGATAACCGGCTGCTCGGGCGCGGAGTTCGGCGCGCGCTGCTTCCTCGACGGCTGGGACCCGGCGACGGGCAAGAAGCTGTGGCGCCGTTACACGACTGCGGGCCCGGGTGAAAAAGGCCACGAGACGTGGGATCCGCCCAGTTCATATCTCCGCGGCGGCGCGAGCACCTGGATCACTGGCTCGTACGATCCGCAACTCGATCTCGTCTACTGGGGCACCGGTAACGCCGGCGCGTGGAATCCCGCGAATCGCAGGGGCGACAATCTATACGCCGCTTCGATACTCGCCATCAAGCCCAAGACCGGCGAGATTGCGTGGCATTACCAGCTCGCGCCGAACGACATCTGGGACTGGGATACCTGGGAGATTATCCTCGGCGAGATCCGCGTGAACGGCCAGATGCGCAAAGTCGCGATGAACCTGAGCCGCAACGGCTTCCTCTACGTCCTCGACCGCACGAACGGGCAACTGCTCTCCGCGCAGCCTTTCGCCAAAGTCAACTGGGCGACGCACGTCGATATGAAGACCGGCCGGCCCGTCGAATCCGACGAGTCGAAGAAACTGCGCGCCGGCGGCACGATCGAGATGTTTCCGGGGATACGCGGCGCCAAGAACTGGCCGCACGCCGCCTTCAATCCCAACACTGGGCTGCTCTACGCGAACACGAACACCGGCCACTCGACCTACCGATTTACCGAGTATGCGGGGTTCAAGCAGGGCTCGCGCTACCAGCACGTCGAGAACATCAACTCGCCGGTCACGTCCGAGACGCTCGCGGGACACATGGAAGCGATCGACCCGATGACCGGCAAGGCCGTGTGGCGGACACCGCTCTACGGCGAGATGATCGCCTCGGCAATGCTCGCGACCGGCGGGGGGCTGCTGTTCACGGGCAAGCATGGCGGCGACTTCATCGCCGTCGACGCGGAGACAGGCCAGGTGCTGTGGTCTTACAAGACCAGCTCGGGGATCAACGCACAGCCGGTCACCTGGACGAAGAACGGCAAGCAGTACGTGACCGTACTCTCGGGCCTGGGGGGCGTCGGCTCGGGACGCCGCGGCCTGCCCGACA
>JBKJPI010000514.1:0-4352 GCA_046595235.1 Burkholderiales bacterium
GAGGTCGATCGCGAGATCGTCGTTGAAGTAGCTACTCAGGAAACCGAACATAGGTTCTTATATAGTATGAGGAATGACGCGTCGCACTAATCGCTTATGATACCCTATGCAGCCGCAATTTTTAACAGCGGTGCACCCCCTTTCTTACGGATATCCATGAACCTTCAGGCCGCGCTTCATTCTGTTGCCCGGCTCGTGGGTTCGTGAATCGAGCGAGCCATGGCCCTCACACGTGAGGACGTCCTTCGCGCCGCCCGTCTCGCCCGGATTGCGGTAGACGATGTGGAGGCTGACGCGGCGCTGGAGCAGCTCGTACGCATCTTCGGAATGATCGAAGAGATGCAGGCTGTGGACGTGAGCGGCGTCGAGCCGATGGCGCATGCGCAGGACGTGATGCTGCGCTTGCGGGATGATCGCGTGACCGAAGCCGATCAGCATGAGCTTTTCCAGTCGCAGGCTCCACGCGTCGAGCGGAGCCTCTATCTCGTGCCCAAGGTGATCGAATAATACTCGCGACGGCCCCGGTGTCCTGTAAGGGAAACCCCTGCGCGCGGCCGCGAGGCTTTGCTCCCACTCTCTGGTAATGCACGAGCTCACGCTTAAAGCCCTGTCTGATGCGCTATCCGCCGGCACGCTCTCGAGCGTGGAGGCGACGGCGCTTTTCCTGGCACGCATCGGAAAGACCCACGCTCGATATAACTGCTTCATATCGGTCGACGAGGAGCGAAGCCTTGCTCAGGCACGGGAAGCCGATGCGGCCCGCGCAGCCGGCCGCGCTGGAACGTTGACTGGCGTCCCCATCGCGCACAAGGACATCTTCTGCGCGAAAGGCTGGCTTTCCACCTGCGGCTCGAAGATGCTCTCCAACTTCGTTTCGCCCTACGATGCGCATGTGGTGCAGCGCCTGAACGAAGCGGGCGCCGTGACGGTCGGCAAGACGAACATGGACGAATTCGCCATGGGCTCGTCGAACGAAACTTCGTGGTACGGGCCGGTTCGTAATCCCTGGGACCTCGATGCAGTGCCGGGCGGAAGCTCGGGCGGTTCGGCGGCGGCGGTGGCGGCGCGCCTCGTACCCGCTGCCACCGGCACCGACACGGGCGGCTCTATCCGCCAGCCGGCGGCGCTCACCGGCGTGTGCGGGCTGAAACCGACCTACGGCGTGGTCTCGCGCTACGGCATGATCGCGTTCGCTTCGAGCCTCGATCAGGCCGGGCCGATGGCGCGCACCGCCGAGGACCTGGCCCTCATGCTCGATGCAATGGCGGGTTTCGACGAGCGCGACTCGACGAGCCTCGATCGCCCCACTGAGAGTTACGGCCGCGATCTCGACAAAAGTATCGCCGGCCTGAGGGTCGGGCTGCCGTCTGAATTTTTCGCAGACGGCGTCGCGCCTGACGTGGCGATTGCGGTCGACGCAGCCATTGCGCAGTTCAAGTCGCTCGGTTGCGAACTGGTCGAAGTGACATTGCCGAACATGCGTCTTTCGGTGCCGGTTTATTACGTCCTGGCGCCCGCGGAAGCTTCGAGCAATCTCGCCCGATTCGACGGCGTGCGTTACGGCTATCGGGCGGCCGAGTACACCGATCTCGCTGACATGTACGAGAAGACCCGCGCGGAAGGTTTCGGGGCGGAAGTGAAGCGGCGCATATTGATCGGCACCTATGTGCTTTCGCATGGCTACTACGACGCCTATTACATCCGGGCGCAAAAGCTTCGCCGTCTGATCGCGCAGGATTTCCGCGACGCGTTCGCGAAGTGCGACGTCATTTTGGGCCCGACGAGCCCCACGACCGCCTTCAAGCTCGGAGAGAAAGCCGCGGACCCGCTGCAGATGTACCTTTCCGATATCTATACGATCGCCGTGAACCTCGCCGGACTGCCGGGCCTCTCGATTCCGTGTGGCTTCGACCAGAATGGCCTTCCGGTGGGATTGCAGATCATCGGCAATTACTTCCGGGAAGCGCAGATGCTGAACGTGGCGCACCAGTACCAGCGCGAGACGGACTGGCACCTTCGCGCACCCGAAGGGATCGACGCATGAAGTGGGAAACCGTCATCGGGCTCGAAGTTCACGCGCAGCTCAACACGCAGTCGAAGATATTTTCGGGTTCATCGACGGCTTTCGGCTCGGGTCCGAACACGCAGGCGTCGGCGGTAGACGTGGCCCTTCCCGGCGTGTTGCCGGTGCTCAACCGTGCGGTCGTCGAAAAAGCGATCCGCTTCGGGCTCTCCGTGGGTGCGACGGTCAATCACCGATCGATTTTCGCGCGCAAGAATTATTTCTATCCTGACCTGCCGAAGGGCTATCAGATCAGCCAGTTCGAGGTCCCCGTAGTGGCGGGCGGCACGGTCGATATCGTGGTGAATGGTGCGGAGAAGACGGTGCGGCTCACGCGCGCTCACCTCGAAGAGGATGCCGGCAAGTCGCTGCACGAGGATTTCAAGGGTGCGACCGGGGTGGACCTGAATCGTGCGGGAACGCCGCTTCTCGAGATCGTTTCAGAGCCCGACATGCGCTCGAGCGCTGAAGCCGTTGCCTACGCAAAAGCGCTGCACGGCCTCGTGCGCTGGATCGATATCTGCGACGGGAACATGCAGGAAGGGTCCTTCCGTTGTGACGCGAATGTCTCGGTGCGCCCTGCCGGGTCCGATACCCTCGGCACGCGGTGCGAAATCAAGAACCTGAATTCGTTCCGCTTTCTCGAGCGCGCGATCGATCACGAAGTCAGGCGCCAGGTCGAGCTCATCGAAGACGGCGGCCGCGTCGTACAGGAAACGCGCCTCTACGACCCCGATCGTGACGAAACCCGTCCGATGCGAAGCAAGGAAGACGCGCACGACTACCGCTACTTCCCCGACCCCGACCTTCTTCCGCTGGAAATCACGGCGCAATGGCTCGATGCAGTGAAGTCGGTACTCCCGGAGCTTCCGCAGGCGAAGCGTGAGCGCTTCGTCGACGAACACGGAATGACGCCCTACGATGCCGCGGTTCTTACCGGGAGTCGTGAGCTTGCGGGTTACTTCGAAGAAGCAGCGCGGGGTGCGACGGCTGCGGTTGCCAAGCTCTGCGGCAACTGGATTGCCGGACCTTTGAGCGCGCGGCTCAACGAATCGGCGAGCGACATCACGCAAAGCCAGGTGTCGGCGGCGCAGCTTCGAAGGCTCGTCGAGCGTATCGCCGATGGAACGGTATCCGGCAAGATCGCGAAGGACGTATTCGACGGTATGTGGAACGGGGAAGCGACGGGGGCCGACGCCGCGGACGCAATCATCGCCTCACGCGGCCTTCAGCAGATTTCGGACATCGGAGCGCTGGAGAAAATCGCCGACGAGGTAATTGCCGGCAACGCTCAGCAGGTCGCTGATTACCGCAGCGGCAAGGAAAAAGCGTTCAATTCACTGGTCGGACAGGTGATGAAAGCGACCCGGGGCAAAGCCAACCCTCAGCAGGTCACGGACATCCTGAAGCAGCGGCTAACAAAATAGTCCAGCGCTACTTTTTCGCTGACGCCGAAGTCGCGCCCGGGCCCGCCTGAGCGGCGCGAAGCTCCGTGTAGCGCTTCCTGTAATCCGCGTATTTCACCCGCAGCTCGTCCTTTTCCTTCTGCTTCGACGCGATGCTCTGCTCGAAGCGCTGCTTTTCCTGGGTGACGCGTGCAAGCTCGGCCTTGAGCGGCGGCGGCACCGGCTTTTTGCTTTTTTCGTTGCCGTCGACGATTGCTTTCGTTTCTTCGTAACGCTGCGTCGTGTTCTTGAGCGCAACGGTCAGCTGCTCGAGCTGCGAGTCGAGAACCTGGATGTCGCGGTCGCGCTTCAGGTCGATTTCTTTTTCATTGCTGTAGGTTTCCATGAGCGCCGTATCCTGACGCTTCTGGTCGAGCACTTTGCGGTCGTCGTCGCTTTTAACCCGCGCGGCTTCCTGCTCTTTTTCGCGTCTGCGGGTTGTCTCGTCGTGCGATTCGTTGGTTTTGCGCGTCACCCCACGGGAATCCATCTCGCGGGTGGCGTTCGCCTGGTATTCAGGGGGCACCTTGTCGCCGCAGCCGACGACTTTGCCGGCTTTGTCCTTCCAGCACACGATACGGCCGGCCTGGGCTGAAGCGATGCCGGGCATGGCGACCAGCGCAATAAGGGCTGCCGCGGTGAGCAGGGACCCGAAAGGGGCAGTTTTAGGCATCAGCAGTCACTCCGTAGCGCTCGCGGTAGTGGCGGACCGCCTCGAGCTGAGAGGTCATCGCGGGGTCGGCGGCAAGGTATCCGACCAGGTCGTCGAGCGTGGCTATGCTAATAACGTCCATGTTATAGGTTTGGCGTACCTCCTGTACAGCAGAGAGCTCGCCGATTCCCTT
>JBKJPI010000646.1:0-3947 GCA_046595235.1 Burkholderiales bacterium
GAGCGTGATGTTGACTGCGGTGACGACGTCGATGGTCACGTCGGTGCCGAAGAGGTCGTTGTCAATCGTCGAAGCCACACCGACGACGGGAAAGCCCGCGTCGAACAGACGCGAAGATCCCGTTTGAGAGCCATTCCCGCCGATCACAATGAGGCCTTCGATCTGCCGCTTCCTGAGATTGGCAATGGCGCGCGCAATCCCGGCCTCTTCCGCGAATGCCGGGGACCGCGCGCTGCCGAGTACGGTGCCGCCGCGCTGAATGATGCCGCCGACGTCGCGTGCATGCAGCGGTTCAAGCGTATTGGCGAGCAGGCCGGCGTAGCCGTTGCGTACGCCGAAGACTTCCCATCCCTGTGCAATCGCTGCTCGCGTCGCGGCGCGGATTGCCGCATTCATGCCAGGCGCGTCGCCGCCGCTGGTGAGGACTGCAATTCGTTGCATAGGCGTCGATTGTACATGTCGCACGATGCTCATTTTGTTATAGGCTTGGCGAGACGTCCGGCCACGCGGGCGGACTACGTCGTCCATGAGAGAAGGAGCAGGAAGCAAGATGGCTGCACGCGATCACCAGCGGATCACCGGCCCCGGTGCGTGGGTCGGCTCCAGGATTCAGCACGAACCCTCATGGATCTATCGACTGGACGCGGCACAGGTCGAAGAAGTCGACGCTGCGTTGACGCACGCAAAGGGTGCCGGTGCCCGCATACCTTTCGATTCGAAGCTTTTTCCGTTGCCGTGTTTCGCCGCGGCGCTCGGGGAGATCCTCGACGAAGTCGAGAACGGTCGCGGCTTCGTGCTCCTGCGGGGGCTGCCGCGCGAACGTTATACGGACGAGGAGTGCGAGATTCTCTATTGGGGGCTCGGCTCGCATCTGGGTACGCCGGTATCGCAGAACGCGCGAGGGCACCTGCTGGGGCACGTTCGCGATGAAGGCCGCGAGATCGCCGACCCGAATGCGCGCGCATACCAGACGAGCCAGCGCATGGACTTTCACACGGACATGCTGCCGATCGACCTGCTGGGGCTTTTCTGCGTGCGTACTGCTGCGTCGGGTGGTGACAGCAAGGTTGTGAGCGCGCTCACGGTGCACAACGTGCTGCTCGACGAGCGCCCGGATCTGCTCCATGCGCTCTACGGGACGTTTCATCTCGACTGGCGGGGCGAGGAACCTGTCGGTGAGCAGCCGTGGTTCACGCTGCCCATGTTCAGTGCGCGTAACGGCCTGGTCACCACACGCATCTGCAGTCTTCCTTACTACGAATCCGCGGCGCGTTTCGGTGAACAATACGCGCCCACCCCCATTCAACGTGAAGCGCTCGAGATGGTGCAGGAGATCGCGAACAGATCCGAGCTCATGCTCTCGATGAATTTCGAGGAAGGCGACATTCAGCTACTCAACAACCACACGACGCTGCATGCGCGCACGGCCTACGTTGACCACGAGGAGCCCGCACGCCAGCGACACCTTCTTCGCATGTGGATCGCAGTGCCCGACGAACGCAGGCGTCCTCTGGCGGATACGCTGCACGAGCGTTACGAATGGGTGCGCCGCGGCGGCATTCCGGTGAAGCACGTGGGTGGGCAAACAGGAAACAATCACGCATGAGCGCGTATCAGAACGCACAAGAAAGCACGGATCAGTCGAAAGTCGGCCTGGAGCCGGCGGCTTCGACAGGCCGGTACGTCGAAGTGAATGGGCTAAGGCTTCACTACCTCGACTATGGCAATGAGGGTCTGCCGCCGATGCTGTGCATACACGGCGGGGGCGCGCACGGTCACTGGTTCGATTACATCGCGTCCGCATTCACCGATACCTATCGCGTGCTCGCGCTCGATCTGCGCGGTCATGGCGACAGCGAGTGGGCCGAGCCTCCGGTCTACGGGTTCGATGTTTATGCAGCAGATGTCGCGGCCTTCGCCGAGAAGCTGGATTTGCGGGACTTCGTGCTGATCGGCCATTCGATGGGCGGCATGGTGTCGCTCGTGTACACGGCGCAGCATCCCGGGCGGGTCAGAAAGCTCGTCGTGGTGGATACGACGATACTCATGGGTGCCGATCGCATTGCGAAAATGCGCGCGTTCGGCGCTAAGCCCGCCAGCAGCTACGCCACGCTCGAAGAGCTCGTCTCGCGTTATCGGCTCGAGCCTGCGGGCGCGCAGATGGCGGCCCCTGAAGTGCTGCGTTACGTAGCCGAGTGCAGTGCGCGACAGCATTCTGACGGCGCCTGGCGCCATAAATTCGATCGGCGTGTCTACGCGACATTCGAGCGGCGGGATGGCAGGCCGCTGTGGGAGAAAGTCACGATGCCGGCTTTACTCGTGAAGGGCGGGTTGAGCGACCGTGTCAGCGCTGAAATGCAGGAAGAAGTGAAGAAGCGCGCGCCGCAGGTGAAGCTTGCGGAGGTGCCGCACAGCGATCACCACGTCACGCTCGACAATCCGCGAGGCTTCGTCGAGGCCGTGACAGTGTTTCTCGGCGATCAGGGGCAGCGGGCCTGAGACGGCAGCGCACTTCGTCATCCGGAATGGCGTCTTTATCGTTTAGCTCTTGATAGCATATCTCACCCCAGCGAGAATGCGCGTGGATCGCCGCCGCACCGGCGGACAACAACAAAACGAGGAGGATGTATGAAACACCCTAAGCTTCTGGCGCTCATTGTTTCGGCGCCGCTTCTAGGTGGTGGCGGAATTGCCGCGGCGGCTGAACCCACGTCCGCGTACCCCAGCCGCCCGGTTCGGCTCATGGTACCCAATGCGCCGGGAAGCTCCGTTGATACCCTGAGCCGTATCGTTGCGGCGAGCCTTTCGGAGGTGCTGGGGCAGCAGGTGGTGATCGACAACCGTGCGGGAGCGGCCGGCGTGATCGCCATGGAGATCGCGAAGGAGGCCACGCCCGACGGTTACACGCTCATCAGCGCGACCACAGCGGCATCCACGATCGCAAGGCTCCTCCAGAAGAAACCGACGTTCCACCCGGTGACCGATTACGACTACGTCGTCCAGTTCGCGGAAACCCCTAACGTCCTCGTCGTCAATCCTTCGGTTCCAGTGAAATCGGTGAAGGAGCTTATTGCCTACGCCAAAGGCAAGCCGAATGACTTCAGGATGGCCTCTGCGGGCAATGGCTCGCAAAGCCACATGTCCGGCGCGTATTTCATGCAGGCGGCGAACATCGAGTCGCTGCATGTCCCCTACAAAGGCGGCGGCCCCTCGGTCGCTGCGGTGGTCGGCGGTGAATCACATTGGACAATCACTCCGGCGCCCGCGGTGATGTCTCACGTAACCGCGGGGCGCGTCCGCGCAATCGGGCACAGCCTGCCGAAAGCCTCCCCTGTTTTTGTAAACATTCCACCGATCGCCGATACCGTCCCGGGTTTCGACTACAGCGGATGGCAGGGTTTCTTCTTCCCGAAAGGCACGCCGCGGCCGATCATCCAGAAGATGCGCGATGCCGTGGTGAAGACGATGGAGCGGCCGGAAGTTCAGAAGGGAATGGCTTTTCAGGCGACGGCGATCGTCATCCGCGAACCCGCGGAATTCCGGAAGGTGGTGGAAGATTCGCTGGTGAAGAACGCGAAGCTCGTAAAATCGCTGAACCTTACTGCGAACTAATAGCGGTTACGGAGGGAAACCATCGGTTTCCCTCTGTTCGTTAACCGCAGCGTGGCTGCGGGCGACGCCAGCGTTACCCGCTTCGTCCATGTCCTTCAGAAGCTCGTCTTTGGTGTAGTGCGAAACCTGACGATGGACGTAAACGGGCGTGCCACTCGTCCGGATGTGTATCTGTGCATCGACGATCAGCGGCGCTGTGCTCCTCTCGAGATGCGTAAATCAAAAGCCGAAGTGGAAGCGGGCAGACCCCGTCCATGAGTGCGCGCGATTCAATGTATAGTTGAGCGCAGTAGTGTCCGGATGTTATTCGAACAAATTCAGTTGATTAGCCGAAG
>JBKJPI010000182.1:0-2570 GCA_046595235.1 Burkholderiales bacterium
GGCGAAGGTATTCCGGCTCGAGCGCTATCATCTCGTGCAGCGCGGGCCCTCATTTCCGACGACGGACGTGTCCTTCGATCGCAAGACCGGTCAGTACAAGGCCGTTACGCAAGGCAAGAAAGGCGACGAAGAGAAGAGTGCAGATGGCACGCTCGAGATACCGGCCGATGTCTACAACGGATTGGCCGCGACGCTGCTGAAGAACCTTCCCGCGGGCGCGGGCGCCGCCGCGCAGATGCTGGCGTTCACGCCCAAGCCGATCGTGATCAAGATGGCGCTCTCGACGGAGGGCGAGGACCAGGTATCCGTCGGACGTCAGGCCATAAAGGTCAACCGTCATCTCGTAAAGCTCGACGTGGGCGGACTCAAAGGCGCTTTCGCTTCGCTGATCGGCAAAGACCCGCCTGACGTACGCTATTGGATGGTGACAGGAAACGTTCCCGCGTTCGTGAGATTCGAAGGCCCCATGTTCCTGAACGGGCCGGTGTGGCGGCTCGAGCTGACGACAGTGCAGTGGCCGAAATAATGCTCCCGCCGGATGCGGCATCGGCCCGCGATTACCAGCCGATCGGCAACTATGCAGCGATCGGCGACTGCCACGGCGCCGCGCTGGTGTCGACCGACGGCGGAATCGACTGGTGCTGTCTCGAACGCTTCGATGCGGACCCCGTTTTCTGCCGGTTACTGGATCGGGATCGCGGCGGCTTCCTGTCCGCTTCGCCCCGCGAGAAGTGCACGGCCACCCGTGCCTATATCGACGGCACCAACATTCTGCGGACCGAGCTCCGCACGCCTTCCGGCTGCGTCGCCATCACGGATTTCATGCCGGTAGGTCGCGATCCCGACGCGGGTGCTTATGACTATGTGACGCTGAATGCACCGGGATGGCTGGTGCGGCGCATCGAAGTCATGGAAGGACGCGTCGATCTCCATGTCGCCTATCGGCCGTCGGTTGCCTTTGCCCGGCGCATCGCTACGCTCAAGGCCGTGCCCGGTGGCATCGCCCTCGAAGGTGATGAAACGGTGCTCCGCAGCGATATGCCGCTGCGTGTCGTTGATGACCGCGCCGAGTGCACGGTTGCGCTGAAGTCGGGAGAGCGGCGCTACATTGTCGTCGGCAAGGCGGCCGCGGAGGCGACGACCGATCGCGTGCAACAGCTTTTCGACATTACCTGCGCCTTCTGGAAAGAATGGATCGGCTATTGCCGCTACCGCGGTCCTCATGCCGCCATGGTGCGCAGGAGCGCCCTCGCGCTGAAGCTGATGACCTACGCCCCGACGGGCGCCACCGTGGCGGCGTTGACCACGTCGCTGCCTGAAGAAGTCGGCGGCGGGCGCAACTGGGACTATCGATACTGCTGGGTGCGCGACGCAAGCCTCATGCTGCAGGCGCTTGCCTCGCTCGGCTACTCCGGAGAGGCGCGCCAGTTTTATCAGTTCATGCAGAAGGCGTTGAAGGAGCCGGTCGAAAAGCTGCAGATCATGTAGGGCATCGGCATGGAGCACGCGCTGCATGAGCATGAGCTCGACCATCTCGACGGTTACCGTAAAAGCCGGCCGGTGCGCACGGGTAACGGTGCATACGATCAGCGGCAGAGCGATCTGTACGGTTACCTGCTCGAAGGCGCAATGACCTACCGGGCGCTGGGTGGGCAAGTCTCAGCAGAGGAACGGGAGTCTTTCGCACGCGTGGCCGATTTCGTTACCGGCTGCGTTGAGGAGCCCGACACGGGTCTCTGGGAAATCCGCGGCCCGATGCAGCACTTCGTCCATTCCAAGGCGATGTGCTGGGTGGTGATCGACCGCGCAATTCGCCTCGTGGGGAAGCGCCCCGAGTGGCTCGCTACCCGGGATCGCATTTGGCGTGACATCGAAGAACGCGGGCGCTCGCCGGAGGGCCATTTCGTGCAGTCGTTTTCAGCGCCTGAAGACGCTCAGCTCGATGCCGCGCTGGTGCAGCTTCACATGATGGGTTTGCCCGCGGATAAGGAGGCCTTATGTCTGACGCGAGAAGCCGTCGAGCGCGAGCTGCGCCGCGGCGATTTCCTGCTGCGCTATACGAGTGAGGATGGCCTCGAAGGCAAGGAAGGGGGGTTTCTCATCTGCAGCTTCTGGCTCGTCGACGCGCTGCTGTATGAAGGTCGCGGCGCAGAAGCGCGCGCACTGTTCCAGCGCCTGCTCGAGTTAGCCAACGACGTCGGGCTGTATTCGGAGGAGTGCGATCTCCAGTCCGGTGCACTCCTCGGAAATTTCCCGCAGGCCTTCACTCACCTGGGGCTGGTGGGGAGTGCGGTCAACCTCGAGCTCTTCGAGAAGCACGGTGCGGCAGGCCTTCGCGGCAGCTATGCGGATCGCGCGCGTCGCAGCGTGTGGGCGACGTTCGGTTGGAAGGGTGTCCTGTCCGGGCTCGTCCAGTCGCGCCGGATCAATTTCTTCTCGTCGAAGAAATCCCGACTGTCGAAAACGCGTCAGTGAGGCCATCCCGATGAAAAACACGAAAAGCGCATGGCTCCTGGCCGGACTGGGTCTCATGGTGGCCGGGCTGATCGCGGCCTGGTTCCTGTTGCCGA
>JBKJPI010000249.1:0-3663 GCA_046595235.1 Burkholderiales bacterium
GCCGTTCCGGCCGAAAGTAGTTTTTCACTTTCGGACGAGTTCGTTTAGCGCATCGATCACCGCGCGATCGACGACGATGCCTTCGTGGCGCCGCTGTTCGCGCTCGCGCTGCGCGCGTTCGGACGGTATTCGAATTTCGTCGACGCCCGGCTGCCGTGGCGTCGCCTTCACTTTCCGCACAAGCTCCGACATCTGTCGCCTGAAATCGCCGCCGGGCAGCATGATGTCGGGGTCGAGGACCCAGAAGAGAAAGCCGTAGTCCTGCACTTCCCCGCGCGCGAGCGCGGCCCCTGCCAGCAGCCCGAGCGCCTGCACCGTGAACGAGAGACCGTAGCCTTTGTGTCCGCCGAAGGTTCCCACGCCACCGCGCAGCGTGGCCGCTGGATCGGTTGTCGCGCGACCATGCTCGTCGAACCCGATGCCCGCGGGAAGTTGGATACCGAGCTTCTCGTGGAGCATGACGTCCCCCCACATGAGGGCGGCTGTACCCATGTCGAAAACGACGGGACCCTCTTCCGACGGAAAACCGAAGCAGAGCGGATTTGTGCCGAGTGCCGGCCGGGCACCCCCTGGCGGCAGCACGCGCGGCTTCGCGCTGGCGATGTGGAACGCGACCAGCCCTTCACGCACAACGTGCTCGACGAAGTACGCGTTACGGCCGCTGTAATAACTGTTGTACGCACCGACCGAGGCCATGCCGCGCTCACGCGCCTTGCGAATGGCAAGCTCGGCCGCCCTGTAAGCAACGATGTAACCGACGGTGTTACCCCCATCGAGAAGCGCCGAGCCCGGCGTCTCGTGCACGACTTTTACCGGCGCGCGGGACTCGCGTGTCTTGGGGTCGCCTGCAATCGCGAGGATGCGCGGCAGCCCCGCGAATCGATATCCGCATAACGAGTTATCGATGAGCTGATCGACGATGATTTGCGCGTCTTCACCGCTATAACCCACGCACTCGAGCGCACGCTGCCCGAGCGCAGTCGCTTCATCCACGCTGAGCCGCACCGTATCCGCCGTATCGGCATCGAGTAGTCCCTGCTCTTTATCGGTCACGTCTTCTGATCACTTCTTCTCATCACTTTTCTTGAGGTGCACGTCGAAATAAGCCATGAACGTATCGAACGCTTTCTGCTGCACCGGATCCGGCTTGAATGACCCATCGGCCTGCCGATACATGAACGGATAGCCGTGATCGGGATGATCCATGCTCACCCACGTGCTGTCCTTGCCTGCTTCGGCCATCCACTCGTGCGCGAGCTGGAAAATTCCCTGCAAATGATCCGGATCGCGTCCGATATGCAGGATCGGCGTCTGGATGCGTTTGATCCGCGCCATCGATTGCGCTTTGTCCGCATTTTTCCTCACCAGCGCCTTGTCCTGGTACTGCAGCACCCCGTCCTTGCGCGGCGCCTCGGGGCCCGTGTTCACGCAAAGAAACTCGTGCGAAGCACCTTCTATGACCACGCCGCAGGTGAAGTGCGTCTCGGCGGCTGCTTTGAGAATCATCTCACCGCTGTGGCTTACGCCGATGCATCCCACAGCGTTCTTCTTCACGTAAGGCAACGTCTTGAGATACGAAAGGATCGCGATCATGTCGTCCGAGTCGAGTGAAGGCGATGATTTGAGCGTGCGGCCCTCGCCGCTCACGTCGTCCGCGATGTTGTGAGCGCGCGCGACCTGGTTGTAGAGATGCGGAATTTCATTTCGGTAGCTTACGTACGCAACCGCATAGCCACGCTCGAGCATGAGGTCCTGCATCGATGCGAGACGCTCGACCTGTGTCTCTACGTGTGGCAGGCCCCCGCGCCCGTTGCCCCTGCCGATGACGATCAGTGGGAATGGTCCGCCTCCGGCGGGCCTGCGTACTGCGATGGGCACGTAGATTTCGTCACGCGTCAATACGAACGTGTAATCCGCAGGCACCTCGGAACCTGTGACCGCTTTTGTGATCACATACCCGTGCGAAGGCAGTTCGGATGCAACAGGCGCGTATGGGTCGGCGCCTGCCTGTGGATTCTGGCCCATTCAAATTCCTCTCATCATCAGTTGACTCGCAGTCCGTTTCGCTGCGGTGTTCGCCTGGTGTCTGCATATAATAGCGCTTCGCTCCCCCGATACACCCCCTCCCGTCGCCGATGAGTCCGCTGCCGCTTTTATCTTTTTTAATCTCGCGCGCACGTCGCTGCGCGCTGATGACGCTGTGTATCGGCGCCACAGTCCTACTCAGCGCATGCGGCAAGCCCGCCGATGATGCTGCGAAGAAAAAAGCCGCTGCCGCGCCGCAGGCCATTCCTGTCGTCGTGAAGCATGTTGAGGCGCAGCGCGTGCCCATCGTGCTCGAAGCCGTGGGCCAGGCTGAGGGATCCCGTGAAGTCGAGATCAGGGCGCGCGTATCGGGGATTCTCGAAAAGCGCCTGTTCAACGAAGGCGCCCCAGTCAGGGCCGGCGCCGTGCTTTTCGTCATCGACCGCGCCCCGTATGAGATCGCCGCCGCACAGGCGCGCGCGGCGCTATCGCAGGAACGCGCCCGTCAGGAGCTTGCTCAGCGCGAGACCGAGCGACTGAAAACACTTGCGCAGCAGCGCGCGATCAGCCAGCGCGAATTCGAACAGTCGCAATCTTCGGTGAAACAGATCGGTGCGGCCATCGAAGGCGCGCAGGCGCGTCTCGCGGAGGCGCAGCTGAATCTTTCGTACACGAACGTGCGCGCGCCGATCAGTGGAATCACCGGACGCGCGGTGCGCTCGGAGGGAAGCCTCGTTACTGCGAACACCGAGGCGAGTCTCCTCACGACACTCACGCAGGTGCAGCCGGTATGGGTCCGATTTTCACTGGCGGAGGCGGACTTCGAGCGCATCCGGGGCAATGAAAAGCGAGCGCAAGTGAAGCTTCTCGATCAGAACGGTACGGTGGCCGCACCGAATGGGCGGCTGAATTACGCCGGCACCAGCGTCGATGCCAAGCTGGGCACGGTGCAGCTGCGCGCAGAATTTTCGAATCCCGGCGAGCGCTGGCTGCCGGGGCAGTTCGTCAAGGTGCAGATTCTTGCCGGCGAGCAGGAGGCTATTCTCGTTCCACAGGCGGCCGTTACGCAGACCGAGCAGACGCGCGCGGTGTGGATTGCCGGCGCCGATGGGAAAGCGATGATGCGCCCGGTGCAGACTGCCGGATGGGTCGGCAACGACTGGCTCGTGACCGGCGGCCTCAAACCCGGCGATCCCGTGATCATCGACAACATCATCAAGATGCGGCCGGGCGTTGCGGTACAGCCGCGCACGGCCGATGCAGCGGGACCATCTGGCGTGCCGTCAGCGCCCTCGGCCGCGGGCGCCCCGCCCGGCACAGCGCAGAAGTCCGCACCTGCCGGCGCGGCGCGCTGAGCGCCCGACCACATGGGTAATTTCTCCCGCTTCTTCATCGAGCGCCCGATTTTCGCGAGCGTGCTCGCGATCATCATCACGATCGCGGGCCTCGTGTCGTCGTTCGCGCTGCCGATCTCGCAATATCCGGAGATTGCTCCACCCACGGTGACCATCAGTGCGAGCTATCCCGGTGCGAGCGCTGAAACACTGTCGAAGACCGTAGCGGCGCCGATCGAAGAGCAGCTTTCCGGCGTCGAGAACATGATCTATTTCAGCTCGAGTGCCGCAGCGGACGGCGCCG
>JBKJPI010000373.1:0-4964 GCA_046595235.1 Burkholderiales bacterium
AAACAGTAGCGGGGCTTCTCGATCGAGCGCGCAGCGGTCGACCGGATCTCGTTGCATCTGCGCTCGCGCGCGCCGCACGCGCCTGAGCCTCAGCCGCAACGAGATCCGGTCGACCGCTGCGCGCTCGATCGAGAAGCCCCGCTACTGTTTCCGTCAGTGCTTGCACGTGCGGAAGCTGTGCCATTGTGCGCACCTGCAGTGTGGTGTCCACTGGAAGTCCAACTGCCGCGGCAAGCTGACCTCGCGCTTTCTCTAGCTCACCCAGCGCACGTATGAGATTGAGGTCAGCCTGCGCGACCTGAGTATCTGCGCGATACACGTCGGCAACGGTCGCCAGGCCCGACTCGCGCCGGCGACCCGCGGCGTCGAGTGACGTGCGCAAGTTGTTTAACGTGAGCTCGTTCACCTGAACCAGCAGAGACAGACCCATGACTCTGTAATAGGCCTGCTCGACCTGGAACACAATGTCCTGCAGGACGCGATTCTGGTTGAGGTTCGCCCCGAGCAGCCGATATTCCGCAGCTTCGATCTGGTCCTCGCGTGCGAAATCGAGAAGCACATAGCTCAGCGTTACAGAAGGGCCGTAGCGATTCTGCCAGGGCGAAGCGTTTCCCGTAGTCGCCGAAACGGGCCTTACGCGACTTGCAGCCACGAGCCCCGTCAACTGCGGAAGCAAGTCCGCCTGCTCGATGCCAACACCGGCAGCGGCAGCGCGTGCGGCGAACCAAGCTTGGCGCGCACGCGGGTTGTTGCGCAACGCATACTCGGTCAGCTCGGCGAGAGTGAGCGGGGCGGCGGAGGCGGGCTGGGGCGCCGACGCGGGCGCCGGAACCGGCGGCAACGGCTTCCCGGGCTGCCACGCAGCTTCAGGCGCCGGCGAGAACTTCCCTTGCGTGCGGAACGGGTCGTTGCCCCATAACTGGCTCCACGCACTCGATGCGCATGTGATAAGGCCGAGCGCGACACAGCCCGGCCTTAGCCATCCGAGTCTCTGCATGTTTTAATTTCAGCCGTTCAGCCCGGCGGATTCGCGATTGAAACGCCGAATTATTTCATCATAGCATCAAAGTTTCGGCACGGTGTCTCGACAAGATCTCGCACTCACCTCAAGCTTCAGAGCCGTGCGAGTCCCAAGCCGGCGTTGACGCGTTCCAAGCTGCGGGGCATGATCGATCAACAGCGCAGTGACATTCCAAGGGAGGAAAAAATGAAGAAACTAATATGCTGGCTCACCGCCGGCGCAGCCGGCTGCGCGGCGCTCGTCGCCGTCGCCTTCGCCGCGCAGCAGAACACGATAAAGATCGGCATTCTTCTCCCCCTCACCGGCACTTTTGCCGCTGTTGCGGAGACGCAGCGTAACGGCGCACTGCTGGCAATAGAGGTTATCAACAAGCAGGGCGGGCTCAATATGCCCGGCGGTCGGGTCTTGGTCGAAGGCGTCGTTGCAGACGATGAAGCTAAGCTCGACATCGGCGTTCGTCGGTATCGCTATATGGTTTCCGAAGGCGTTAAAGGCGTGGGGGGGCAAACGTGGGCGCCGCTCGCCTATGCGATCAACTCGATCGCGATGAAAGAGCCAATGCCTTACTTCCCGGTCTGCGTCATGGCGAAAGAAGGTTTTCAGAAAGGAAAGCTCGCGCCGTCGACCTTTGCAACCGCCTATAGCCCGTGGACCGTCGGCTACATGGACGGAATTGCAGCGATCAAGACGCTTGGCAAGAAGCGTATCTATTTCCTCGCACGCTCGGACAGCTTCGGCTGGGATATTCGAGATGGCGTCTACCAGGCAGCCAAGGAAAACGGCGCTGAGATCGTAGGCTATGACGAAGTCTCGCTGGGAACAAGCGACTTCACGACGATCCTTCAGAAAGTGCGGGCGGCCAAGCCGGATGTCTTCATCTCCGCCCAGTTCGGTGCGGACGCTGTCGCACTACTCAAGCAGGTGCATCAGATGGGGCTCGGGAAGGAGATGACGATCTTCAACGCCTTCATCACGAACGTGGTGGCTAAGGGCGTTCCGCCGGAAGCACTGCAGGGCGTGTACTCGATGCACTACTTCTATTACGATCTCGCGAATTTCGAAGACAAGGAAGTCGCGCGAGGTGCCGCTGAGTTTACGAAGCTTTACCGCGACAAATACAAGGTCCCGCCGGATGCATATGCCGCGATTGCGTATATCGCGTATATGGAAATGTTCAGAGGGTTCGAGGCTTCAAAGTCTTACGATCCGAAAGCCGTGACGGCTGCCTTGCGCGCCAACAACGGCGCTTTCAATACGATCAAAGGCCCCGCAAGCTGGCGTGAAGACCATGCAGCGGTCTACAAGCACGCCGCCTTTCTCGTGCGCGGCAAAGGCCCGGGCGAGCAAAAGCACGAGTGGGATCTATTTCAGGTGATGGGCTCGCTGGGCGGCGAAGCTGTAATGCCGTCGCTGAAGTCGCTCGGTTACTGAGCGTCTACGCGGTCACTGACCTTTTAGCGCCAAGCAGTCGCGGAGGCCTGGCGCCTCCGTGACGAGCGCTTTGTCGCCAATGCAGGCGCGGCGTCACGAAGCCGTCCGCAGACAAGACATAGCAATATGGACAGCCCCGAAATCATTCGTGCGGTGGGAGTGACGAAGCGCTTTGGCGCCCTCACCGCGGTCGACAATGTCGACTACGTACTGCACGAGAATGAGATTGCCGGGATCATCGGTTCGAATGGCGCGGGTAAAACGACGTTCTTCAACCTGCTCACCGGCTATTTCCAGCCTGACGACGGCGCGATTTATTACAAGGGCGAGGACGTGACCCGCCTCACGCCGCAGCAGCGCGTCGATCGGGGCATGATGCGCACATTTCAGCTGACTGCTACGTTCGACAACCTCTGCGTTGCCGACAATCTCGTGCTTGCCTACTTCAGAGCGCATCGCAAGGCCACACTTTTCAACCTCCTGACGAATACGTGCAGGCGGCACCGCACTGACGCGCGGGTCGTGGAAACGCTAGCGACGTTCAACCTCCGCGAAGTCGCAGACCGGATGGTTCGCCACTTGAGCCTTGGAGAGAAAAGGCGTCTTGAAATCGCGATGGCGGTCCTAGCGGAACCCAGGGTGCTGCTCCTCGACGAGCCGCTCGCGGGGCTTGCCGAGTCGGAAATAAGGTCCGTCCTCGAAGTGCTCCGGCAGCGCGAAGGCAAGCAGACGATTCTCATCGTTGAGCACAAGATTTCCCACGTCAGCGATTTTCTTCAGCGTCTCACCGTCATGCATGAAGGCAAGATCATCGCGGACGGTGGGTATGAGGAAACCTTGCGTCACCCGGCAGTACGACGCAGCTACTGGCAGATCGAGGCCGATGAAAACGAGAACGCGGCCTCATGACGGCAAACGGCGCTCCAGTCCTGGTTGTCACCGATCTCACAGTGTCGTACGGCGAGTCGAAGGTGCTGTTCGGAATTAATCTTCACGTGAACACAGGTGAAGTGGTTGCGTGCGTCGGCCGTAACGGCGCAGGGAAGACCACGCTCCTCAAGAGCATCGCAGGCTTCGTAAAGCCGGTGTCGGGCTCCGTCACATCGAACGGGACCAACCTCTCGGGGCGTGCGTCGTACGATATCGCGCGTATGGGAATCAAATACGTGCCGCAGGAAAAGAAAGTGTTCTCCGACCTCACTGTCCGCGAGAATCTGGAACTCGGAAGTTATGCAACCCGGGATTACAACTGGGACAAGGTCACCGCGTACTTCCCCAAGTTGACCGTTCTCATGGACCGGAAGGCAGGTTTCCTGAGCGGCGGCGAGCGTCAGATGCTCATGATCGGCCGCGCGCTGCTCGGCAGCCCCAGGCTCCTCCTCATCGACGAGCCGACAGAAGGGCTGGCACCCAGCATTGTCTCGCACCTGAAAGAGGTATTTGCGGAGCTCAGCCGGCAGACTTCGCTCGTCATCGTCGAGCAGAACCTCCCCCTCGTGTGCGCCATTGCGGACCGCGTCTACGCGATCAACGACGGACGCACCGTTGCAGAGCTTGCCGACAAAAGCACGATCACTCCGGCGCTCTGCGAGAGTTATCTATGACGCACCATATCCATGAACCCTATCGCTCGCATTCGCGGTTCATGAACTGCGAACTGAAGTACTCATGGTGAACACGCTTCGCTGGTGGTGGGGCCTCCTCCTCGCGTTCTCGCTTCTTTTCGTGATGCGGCTCTTTCTGCCGCTGCCGTTCATGAACGAAGTGCTGCTGTTTTCGATTTATACGATCGGCTGCAGCTTCCTTCTTGGACGCGTCGGCTTCATTTCTTTCGGACAGCCGGCCTATCTCGCTGTCGGCGCGTACGCGACGGCCTTCTACCTCTACTACTTCGGCACCAACCCCTTCATTGGCGTTCTCTGGGGCATTCTCGCGGGCTTCGTTGTCTGCCTCATCGTAGGGCCGCTTTTTGTCCGTTTGAGAAGCGACTATTTCGCTCTCGTAAATCTTGCGCTTGCGGTAATCGTCTTCTACCTGATGCAGAAAGTGCTGGTCGAATACACCAAAGGCGACAACGGTTTGTGGATCCTCACGCGCATGACCTCCACGCCGATCGTCGATATCTCGAGCCCCAATGGATTTTTCGTATTCGCCTTTGTCACAGCGTTTCTCGTCTGGGCTTTCTACAAATACCTGGACGATTCGATCTACGGCGCCTGCTGTATGGCGACGAAGATGAACGAAAACAAGCTGGAATTCCTCGGCTACAGTAATTTTCGGATCCGTCTCATGGCGTTCGTGATCGCGAACACCACCACGGCGCTTGCGGGCTCGATGTACGCGATCTATCTCGGTGTAGTGAGCCCGGAGATCACCAGTCCTGCTCGCGCGGCAGACCCGGTCGTCGTAACGATACTCGGCGGTGTAGGTACGCTCTATGGCCCGATAGTCGGTGCCCTCGCCTACACCGGCATGAAAGACGTCATCAGCAAGCTCATCGGTAACTGGGAGC